>NZ_JADEXH010000117.1:0-1072 GCF_015207205.1 Sphaerospermopsis sp. LEGE 08334
TGTTGATTGAGTACGGTTTCTATTTCTCCTAACTCGATGCGGAATCCTCTGATTTTTACTTGGTTGTCTATGCGTCCTAAGTATTCTATGTTCCCATCTGCTAGGTAACGGGCTAGGTCTCCTGTTTTGTAAATTCGCTCAATTTGACCGCATATATCTATTTCTATAAATTTTTCCGCAGTCGCTTCGGGACGATTTAAATATCCTCTAGCTAAACCAACTCCAGCTATACACAATTCTCCTGGTATCCCTGGTGGTAGTAGTTGATTGTTTCTATCTAGGATGTAGGTGCGAAGATTGGATATTGGTTTGCCTATGGGTGTTTTGTTGCTGTTGGGTTGACAATGGAAGATGGTGGCGGTGACTGTTGATTCTGTTGGTCCGTAGCAGTTGTAGATTTTTCTTTGTGTTCCCCACTGGTTGACTAATTCTGTTGTACAAGCTTCTCCTCCTACTGTGATACATTGCAAATCTGGTAGTTTTGCTTTGGGTAGTACAGATAGGGCTGAGGGTGATAGGAAGCTATGGGTAATTTTGTTGACTGTTAAGAAGTCTACTAGGCTTTGGGTTGGCAATAGGGTGACTTTATTTCCTAGGTACAAGCAAGCTCCTGTGACTAGGGCTGTGGTAATTTCTCCTACGGATAGGTCAAAGCTAAAAGAACCAAATTGCAACAAACGGCTCTGGTTTTGTACTTGGAATGTTTGTCCCCAGGTTAAACTTAGGTTGACTATGGCGCGATGCTCTATTGTTACTCCTTTGGGTTTTCCTGTTGAACCGGAGGTGTAAATTATGTAGGCTAAGTTTTCTGGTTGACTTTGGTGATTGAGGTTTTCGGTTGATTCTAAGTTAGATGTGTTTTGGTCTAAACAAATTACCTGACAGGGGTTTGCTTGCTTATCGAAGGGTAATTGATTTAATAGTGATTTTTGTGTTAGCAATACTTTAACTTGAGCATCTTCTAACATGAAGCTCAAGCGTTCTTGGGGATATTCTGGGTCTAGGGGTACATAAGCCCCTCCTGCTTTGAGTATACCTAATAGTCCAATTACCATTTCTGGGGAACGCTCTA
>NZ_JADEXH010000016.1:0-107826 GCF_015207205.1 Sphaerospermopsis sp. LEGE 08334
TCTATTATTCCTGCTACTATCCCTAAATGGTCTATGTTCTGAATTTCTATTTCTTGAGGTTTTAATTTCACAACAGTTTCCTCTACTATTCTGTTGTTATCCATTATTTCTTATTTGGTTATCAATTCATTTTTTTCGTTTGTTTTTGTTACCAAGCTTCACTTTCTCACACCATCTCCCTTTTAATGCTACTCATTCTCATTAAGTCTCTTAATCTTTGAATTATCTTTAGTTATTATGTACTACTTTAATGGCTTTTTTACCTTGTGACAGTTGAGGGTGCGGAATGTGGGATCCAACCTACCTTCCGCACCCTCAACTGTCACACAACGAAAATTGGTCATTTGGAGATTTAGAATTGGCGATCGCCTACCAATATTCATTATCTTTGGTACAAAATACAACATTTGGTCGTAATGAAATTACGAAAAAACCGATTGTGACACCGGGGGGTGCGGAAGGTAGGATCCAACTCTTGAAACTCTCACCTGTCACCTGTCACCTAGCCTTCACAGATAACTTTTTCAGCAAACCCTAAATATTTTCTGTTTTCCCAGTCACCAGTCACCAGTCACTAGTCACCAATGACCAATCACCGATTACCAGTCCCCTGCTATAATTGCCGAATTTTCCACAGATAGCTAGATAGCCAATTTGTCAGGATATGAGCCATTATTGGTACTAACAAGTTTCCACTCAATAGGGCGCTATATGCCAAGATGATACCGATAATAGTTGCCCAAATTACATAAGGCCATTGTTCAGCACCACTGAGGTGTAAAACTCCAAAACAAAGACTGGAGACAATGACGGCTACATGATCTGCTCCTAAAGCTGGTAGCATGACACCGCGAAATAATAATTCTTCACTTAAACCTGGTAACAACCCCAGCCAGATCAAATCTGGTAAAGCTAAAGGTTTCAGTACCATTTCTAAGTAATAATCTGCGCTTTTGCGATAGGGAGGAGAGAAGCGATAAGCTAAACCACTAAAAACAGTGATGACTAAACCCAACCCCAAACCCAAAAATAAATCTTTGGGTTCCCAGTACAACCTAAATAGGGCAACGTTACCAAAGCGCAGCCACAATTTGGCGGCTATCCATAAAATAATCGCTGTTGCGCCCATAGCTACCAGGACTTGGGTGCGTGAGAGTTCAGGAATTTCTGGTTCTTGCTTTTGTTGTTCTACCACAGGCGTTTAAATAATGAGGACTGGACTGGGGACTGGGGACTGGGGATACTATTTTGGATTTTGGATTTTGGATTTTGGATTGTTTCTGTCAACTTCAATCTAAAATCTAAAATCTAAAATTATTCTGCCTTTTGCCTTTTCCTTATTCCCTAACTAATGAGTAAGGATTAATACCTGCTTTGTTGGCGACTAAGACACCGACTGCTTCTAAATATGAGTTTACCTTTATAGATTTTATTCCTAACGCTGGGGCAGGAACTTGTATTAAAGTTTTATTTTCTGTAACAGTTATTATTTGGCATTGTTTCTGGCTTAAACTTAGTAAGGTACTGCTACCACAGGCGTTTGCTGGTACTATAACGGCATCTACTTGATCTGCCCAAATGTCTGCTTGTAAAGAATTGATAAATTCTCTGTTGACGATAAACTGAGGGGCGCGACTTAAACCGACAAGGACGCATGGTAAAAAAGTATATCCTATTTCTTCGGCGGCGGAACGGGGTGATAAATGGGGATCGGGGGGTGCTGGTGCTAGGGCGGGTGCATGGGCGCAAGGTATTTTAAAGGTTCTCACTAATAAATGACTAATTACTGCTTCTGCTCCTGCTAGGGGGTCTACGCCTTTTCCATGACGGTAATTTTGCGTTGCTTGTTCATCTATGTTATCTGGAAAACGGGCTACTACTGCGATCGCTTCTGCTTTTTCTTTTTTAATCAATTTTTCTGCTGCTCGCAATAAACTGTCTGGGTTGCCTATTGTTCCCCAACTTGCACCGGATGAAGATATGCGTAATTCTACGTTTAACGGGGCATCTGTAATTACATGATTCGTAAGATTTAATCCTAGTGTGGCTCTGGCTGCGTCTGCGGTTTGCAGGTGTCGCAGCATTAATTCTGGTTCTATTCCTTGGTCTAAAAGTAAACCGACTCGGTTACTATGCACGGGTCTTAAACCCCATTCCCCAGCGGCAAATTTATCTAAACCATATCCTTCTACATAGAAGGCGTTGGGAATATTCCAGTATAAACTTGCACCGTTGAGGACATTGGGATGGGTAATCAGGCGATCGCATACCTGTGATATAACTCTAGCTACTGGTAGTGCGTCACCAGCATAACCACCAATGGCCGCGCCTATCCCGGTAGGTATAATTAAAATTGCTGTATATGGGCGTTGCATGATGGTATTATGAATTTTGTTTCGCGCAAAGAGGCAAAGGCGCAAAGGCGCAAAGTTGCTAATTTTGAATTTTTAATTTCTTGTAAGTATTCAGATGTAGCACCTGTAGATATCCAGATCCCCGACTTCTGCGATCAATTCACAGTTTATTGACACGATCATAAAAGAAGTCGGGGATATTATCACTCTATTCCTGAATGCTGACAATTTTTTTCATGCTCATTCAGCAACGCTTTAATCTTTATTATTCAGGGTTTGCTGTGGTGACAACTGCTTCTACTGTGGCTTTTTCCTGTTCTTCATCCACGGAAGTAACCGCCCAGCGCAGGGGTTCACCTTGTTTTTTTAATTCCGCTTCAATAACTTTTTGTAATTCTGTGGGTGTTTCTTGCAGGTCTATTTCGGCAGTAATAAAATGAGTGGTCATGATGGTAAAATATAGGGTTTTGGTTATTTATAGAATACAGCTATTTTTGGGTAATTGGTGATTGGTGATTGGTAAACATTTATTACTTATCCTATCACCCATCACCCATTAACCAGTTGACTAACTTTTACCAAATTGCTTTTGATAAACTACTTCTTCTTTGTCTGTTTCGATCTTTAAATCAGAAAGAGGTTTAGCTACACAAAGTAAAGCATAACCTTCTTTTTGCAATTCTGGACTTACACCCATTCCCTCAGATTGATCTACGCTTCCTTCTGTGATCAAAGCAGCACAAGTTGTACAAACTCCAGCATGACAGGAAGCTGGTAACTCTAAACCTGCTGTTTCTGCAACAGCTAAGACGGTTTCATTTTCAGGAACTTGCAATTTATAAATTGTGCCTTGGTGGTTAATTTCGACGGCGTAAGTTTTGGTCATATTTAAAAGTAGAGTCTTTCAACTGATAAATTACTTATTTTATCTCATAAGATGCAAATTTCACAATGGTTACTTTTAACTACAAATTTTGCTATTTATGAATCCTGATTCATGAATGTTTACTAAAGATTATCATTTCACTGCCTACAACTGGACTACGTGCAATTAATTTATTTTCAGCATCAACAAGTTGTAAATGTGTAAAATCTAGTTCTTGAGAGCGTTTTAATATATCCGCTGCTAATTGTTGCTGTTGTGATGGTTCTAAGGTGTACCAGTTATCACTAATTGTTATGGTTAAGTCGCTGGTGCGAAAATTAGCTTGGATTGATTTTATCAGATTAATAGCAATATTTTCATCTTCTTTGGTTTGTACGGTGATAACGGTAATTTCCGCAAGTTGCTGTTCTATTGCTGCTATTAAAGCTTGTTCTGGTGTTAATTGTACTGGTTCTGGTTCTGGTTCGGGTGTGGGTGTGGTTTCTGGGATAGGTTCGGGTGTAGGTTCTGGTGTAGGTTCGGGGGTAGGTTCTGGGATAGGTTCGGGTGTGGGTTCTGATGTGGTAACTTCTGCAACTAGAGGAATATCTGGGGGAATGGTTGCTACTTGAGTAGGTTTAGGAGTCAAAAAAGTTGCTGTAACCCCGACTATCACCACTGCACAAATGGCGAAAATTGCGGTTAGAGTGGAATCTGATACATTATTAGCAACTTTTGATGGCAAAAACAAGCGGAATGTTTGTAAAAATTTATCCCATGTTAATAAAACCCGTGCTAAAAGATTAGGTTTTTTTTCAGTTGTTGGAGGTGCTTCTGTTTCTAGTTTGACTACTGTATTTTCTAAAATTCCTATTGTTCCTCGGAGAAATTGAATTATTGCTATTTTCCAAATAGGTTGATTTTTTGGATCAGGTTGTGAAGCAGGTGGAGTGTTTTGTGGTTTTCTGGGTTTGCGTTTTCTATCTTGTGACATATAATTGATATTGACTTGTTGATTTATTGATTTATAAATATGAAACGTCGGAAATTTTTGGTTTTAGGTGGTTTGAGTGGGTTGGTTTCGGGTTTGTTTGCTGGTAAGTTTGTGGATAAAAATATTAAAAATCCTGTTTTAGAAACTGCTATAGCTGCAAATTCTCAACCAAAAGATTTATTATTGAGGTTTGTGTCGGTTGCGGATACGGGAACGGGTGCTAAAGGACAGTATACTGTTGCTAGGGCGATGAATTTTTATCATCAAAAAAATCCTTATGATTTAGTTATTTTAGCTGGTGATAATATTTATAACAATGGGGAAATTGAGAAAATAGGGGTAGTTTTTGAACGTCCTTATCAACCTTTGTTGAAAAAAGGTGTGAAATTTTATGCTTGTTTAGGTAATCACGATATTAGAACTGATAATGGTTTTGCACAGGTAAATTATCCTGGTTTCAATATGAAAGGAAGGTACTATACATTTATCAGGGATAATGTACAGTTTTTTGGTTTAGATACTAACGGGAATGCTGATTGGAAAAATCAACTAATTTGGTTAGAGAAAGAATTGAGTTTGAGTAAAGCTACTTGGAAGATTGTATTTGGACATCATCCGATTTATGCTTCTGGTGTTTATGGGAGTAATCCTAATTTTATCAAAGTGTTTACTCCTTTATTTCAAAAGTATGGGGTGCAGCTTTATATTAATGGTCATGAACATCATTATGAACGCACTCGGTCTATTAATGGTACAACTTATTTAATTTGTGGTGCGGGTGCGGGAAATCGTCCTGTGGGTCGTTCTGAGTGGACTGAATATTCTACAAGTAATTTAAGTTTTGCTGCTTATGATGTGTATGCAGATAAAATTGAGGTGAGTGGTATTGGTACTAATAATCGTGTTTTTGATAAAGGTTTGATTAGGGTTAAAGGTGTTTGATAATAATTGTTTGAATGAGGATTTTCAGGATGTGATTTTGTCTGAATCAGGATATCCAGGATTTTAGGATTAACAGGATGTAATTTTGTTAGAATCAGGATGTCCAGGATTTAAGGATTAACAAGATCAGAACGCAGATAAACGCAGATTCTCTGAATCAGGATATCCAGGATTTTAGGATTTTCAGGATGTTTGATTTGAGGAAATGTTATAAGTATTAACCAGCAATTAAGTTATCAATATCTTTTACCAGTAATTTTTCAACTAATTCCTCTAACATTTGTGGAGAAATTACTAAGTTAAATCTACCTTCTCGCCAGTATATGATAATTTTACAAGGCGCACTATTGGGGTTTTTACTCAGTAAAGCAGAGACAAAAACTGATGTATCTAAAATTACTAAAGGTATTGGTGAATCAAATTTTTGAAAAGACATTATAATAAATCCGATTCATTTAATTTTGCCGATATTTTTCCACTGGCGACATAAAATTTTTGCCAAACTTCCTCTTCGCAATCGTTGGATAAAGCTAACACTTCGCTGATGGTTTCTGCAATAATTTCTTTAGCTTGTTGTTTATAATTTACTGGTGGTTTTTCTTGATTATTTAATCCCAGTTGTTGAATTAACTGCTGTAATAACCATTGTTTATCTTCAATGGAGTAATTTTGTAATATTTGTTCAATTTCAATAATCTTAGGTGATGGCATAAGATTTTTATCAGGAAAGTTTAGTTAGTTTTATTATAGCAAATGGTTGGGTAAAACGGAATTGAGATCATTAATATTGACTAATATCCTACAACTAAAGGATAAGTAAATTGCTCAATTATGGGTTATAGCGTGTTCCTGTAGGTTTGTAAATTTGATTATTGATTTTATCAATTTGTCTGAATCAGGATGTCCAAGATTTAAGGATTTTCAGGATCAGAACGCAGATAAACGCAGATTGTCTGAATCAGGATGTCCAGGATTTAAGGATTTTCAGGATGTTTAATTGATTAATTACTACTAAATTCTGATAGTCTGTTTTAACAGACTTTCGCTATGAGACTGGGAATTAATTCCCAGTCGGTGATTTTGTCTGAATCAGGATATCCAGGATTTAAGAATTTACTGTTGTGGGTTACGCCCTCACTAACCCACCCTACTATACTTATAGTAATCTGTAAATTATTGCTCCTGTGGATTTATCGTTGGTAATTTCCATGAGTCCATCAGTACAAATATTTTCTAAAATTGAGCGCACTTCTGAAGTAGGTTGACCAAGTTCAATCACTGCATCAGTGAGTGATATGCTACCACCTTTACTTTGAGCTAACTTTAAAAGGGTGACAACATCATTTTTAGCTGAAGGTGCAGGTTTGATTTGTCCTTGGGGAAACTGTTGTTGTGGTAGTTGAATATTAGAAGGTTGATAACCTGATTCTGGTATTTGTCCGGTGACTTGTCCACCAAGGTTAACTACAACAGTTTGCGTGTTTGATTGATTATTGTTTTGATTACCACCACGTAAGGCCAGATATTTCAAGTTTTTTTCATCCACCATTCCCGGAATAATTAACAAATCTGCAAATTGGCCAAATCCAAGTAATCCCCATGTAAAAAGATAAATCAAGCCTGATAGTGGTTTCCCACAGTAAAAACGATGAATTCCTGCGAATCCAATGAAACACAGTGACCACAATAAATAAGCAGTACCTTTGTTAATCATTATTAATACCATTAGTTTATTTGCTCATACTTAATATTATATTTATCTCTTTTGTATATGTGGTATCATATAGTGAGTAATTTGACGGTGTAATATAATAGCAAATAGTGTGCTATAGTGTTTCTGCCTATTAAAATTGTTAAAAATATTTACTTTTAGTGCTAATAAGTGGTTTTTAGTGTCTAGACTAAGTAAAATTTAAAAAATTACTCAATTCACATAATGATATATGAACATCAAAGAATTATCAAAATGGGCTGATGATCAAGTTTTTTATCAAACGGGAAACCGTCTTAGTTCATTGCAAAAGTCTATATTAGAAGGTGTTTTACAATCTCAAGATTTTTGTGAAATTAAAGATAATAATGGATATAGTTATGATCATATAAAAAGAGAAGGTGCAAAATTATGGAAACTTCTATCTGAGATTTTTCAAGAAGATATTAAACAAAGTAATGTTCGTTCTATTTTAGAGAATCAAGCTACATCTACTATTTACAATTATGGTAATATCTGTAAAGAAAACTCCCAATATTTAGAAGATATACAAAATCAATCATCTTATTCTCAAAACCAAACTCCCAGAATTGACTTAACAAAAGCACCAGAATTAAACTATAAATATGGACGCACTTCAGAAATTGCTACTCTCAAACAATGGATATTAGAAAATCACACTAGATTAATCACAATCTACGGATTAAGTGGAATTGGTAAAACCGCATTAACCCTGAAATTAATCTCAGAAATTACCACACAATTTGATTATATTATTTATCGCAGTCTTGATAATCTTCCTAAACTGATAACTCTTAAAAATGAACTTCAACAATTCCTTTCTCAATCACAAAACCCATTACCTGAAATCCCAGGGGAAACGCATCTTATCAATAAGGGCGATTCAATCTCAATAACGACCAAAATATTCGCATTAACGACCACTTATTGACAATATTTTAGTCCATCACCATGATCCTGAAAAAATCAATCAAACGATAAATAGGGATTTATTGGTCTATACATTAAAACGGTATTTTGTCAATAAGATTTAGATGCGTTTCCCCTGCCTGAAATCCTGGATTATTTTAAATCATATCGTTGTTTAGTCATCATTGATGACCTAGAAAATATTTTTCAACTTGGTAACTTCGCAGGTCAATATTTAACAGAATACAAAGATCATAGTAAATTTTTCCAACAAATCGCAACTTCATCTCATCAAAGTTGTGTCATTTTAATCAGTTGGGAAAAACCCGCAGATATCGAAACTTTAGAAAGTGAAAACCAACATACAAAAACATTACATCTGCAAGGTTTAGGAGAAGATGCTAAAGCAATATTGAAAGAAAAAGATTTAAAAGATGATGATAAATGGGATGAACTAATCAAACTTTATCAAGGTCATCCTTGTTGGTTAAATATTATCACATTAGCTATTAAAGAATTATTTAATGGTCAAGTTTCCCAATTTTTAATAGATGAAGATGAGGTATTTTTAGGAGATATAGAAGCACTGTTAGAAAATCATTTAGAACGTTTATCAGATTTAGAAAAGCAGGTAATTAACTGGTTCGCAATGCTGGATGAACCCATAGATATTTCTCAAAAACTTGCTGAGTTAGAATTATCCAATGCTAGATTTTTGAAAGTTTTACAGTCTTTAAATCGTCGGTGTTTGGTGGAAAAAGTGTTAATAGAAGAGAAAGTAAAATTTCAGGTAAATTCTTTAGTCAGGATATATCTCAATAATTAATATTATGGTTGATTGAAAAGATTTTATTATCTGAATCAGGATGTCCAGGATTAAAGGATTAACATGATTTTTATTGGAAAGTTAACATATATGAATTTATATTCTATTGATTATCATATTTCTATAATCAATTTTTACCTTTTCTCTACCATCCATAAATAACCAACAGATAATAAATAAACAACATCCTATAAATCCTCAAATCCTGGACATCCTGATTCAGACAAACACAAATTTTACCACCTACAAAAAATCATCCTAAAACATCCTGAAAATCATCAAATCCTGGACATCCTGATTCTGACAAACACAAATTTCACCACCTACAAAAAATCATCAAACAACATCCTGAAAATCATCAAATCCTGGACATCCTGATTCTGACAAAATTTAAATTATCTCAACAAGCAACAAAATTACATAAATTTGATATTTATAAAACCCGTCAAGTAATCAGGAATTAGTAGGGGTTTAGTAATGCTAAACCCGTACATAATTCAGGATATTATCTATTCCACAAATTTAGGACGATTTTGTTGATTTAACTTGAGCTTTTGCTCTAAAACTTCCCAGTTTTCCTCTTCAATCAGATTAATAAATGTGTCGAGGTTTTGACGATATTGATGTAGTGAATTTATTAATGCTTGACGATTATATTGCGCCATCATCACCCCTAATTCTGGATTTCCTGCACCAACGCGGCTGGTATCTCGAAATCCTGAACTAGCAAGGTTTTGAGCTAATTGCAAAATTTCTGGATCGGTTTCACCCAAACAAGCAGCCATCAAAGAGGCGCTAACCATTACAGGTAAATGGGAAATCCAACTCACAGCCCGGTCGTGTTTTTCTGGTTGACAATGGTAGATAATAGAACCGAGCGATCGCACAATTTCCTCTAAAACAGTAATGGCAGTAGTTGGCGTTGTCTCTATTGGTGTGAGTACATAAGGCCGATTCACAAATAAATTGCGCTGTGCGGCCTCTATACCCACATCAGTGTTTCCCGCCATAGGATGACCGCCAATAAAATTATTCCATAGAGGAGAAATTGCATTGACTATAGGTGCTTTTACCGAACCTACATCAGTCACAATAGTAGTCTCAGGCAAATGAGCAACCAACTGTTCAACTTGAGGCACAATCAGTCCTATAGGAGTACAAATAAACACAACTTCAGCACTAGCTAACAAACTCAAATCAATTGATGCTTGATCGACACTGCCAATATCAACAGCTTTTTGACAGGTTGATTCACGACGGCTAACTCCTAAAACATAATGTCCTTGAGAACGTAAATCAAAACCTAATGAACCCCCTATCAGTCCCAGTCCTAAAATACCAATTTTCATTTTTGCCTTTAACAACTAAACTTTGAAATATTATCTGTATTTCTGACTCCTGCTATAACTAAGAAAATTATATGGAGAAGAAAAATGAGCAATTTTTTTAATAAAATGATGGGTAGAACTCGCTATGTAGTTTGTCGTCTATTTGTGCATTTAGCAGGCAGTGAAGTAGCACCAATTTTAGGAGTTTTAAACCGCGCCGCCAGAGAAGCAATTGACGCTGAGGGCGATTTAGAAGTTCTGGGCGAGGAATTAGTAGAAATTTGTGAAACTTTGCTCAGATATGATGAATATTGGCTTTCATCAGCTAATGAAGGAGATGTTTTTTGGAATGAAGGAGAAGCGGGAGATTATGTCAATGAATTATTTACCGACTGCGCCCAAAGATACGGCGCTGAATTTGATTTAGGTTCTTCCTCTAGTTACGATCAACCTTTATCTATTCCTGTCACCCGCAACATTGTGATTATGCTAACAGTGGCATTTGAAGGAGAAGTACCAGAATTAGAAACAGACCTTTCCAACATTGCAGCCTTACAAGAAGGGTTAAAAGCATTAATCAACTTACAGCAAAAACGTAAATTCCGCGCTATCCAAGTGCATTTTTCACCAGCCCAACTAGGAGACGAACTCACAAACGATCAATTGTTGCAGTATTTTCCAGAATTGATCCCATTGTAACTTGTTGTTAGTCTTTAGTTATCACACCTAACATCGGCAATGAGTAAGTATTCAGGAGTCAGGAGTCAGCCAGGGGTTTTAAAATTATAGGTTGAAGCTGATAGCTGATAGCTGATTACTGATAGCTTAATGCTTACTGCAATGATAACTAACACATAAGGACAATTATCTAATGATCAGGACTATAATGCGTAAACTAACAATTTTTTGTTTAGCACTAAGTTTGTGCTTGACAAGTGTCGCCTGTGGGGGAGGAAACCAAACTACCTCTTCTCCTCAAAGTGGTAGCCAAAGTACCAGCCAAAGTGCAACCCCCACCAAATTGAATGATGGACAGTATCAAGTACAACAAGCCACTTATAATGATGCCAATGGGGAGTATACCCTGTTCTTACTGGGTAGTCAGCCGCCAACCTTTGCTACAGAAAAATTACAAATGGCAAGGCTGACAGAGGAAGAAATCAAAGAGGGCAAAAAAAGTTACTTGAAGGTAGAAAATGGCGAACCAGCTTTATACCTGACAGAAGACTTTAAAATTGAGTACGTTCACAACGTCACCGAAACCAAAACCAATCCCCAAACCGGACAACAAGAAACCGTAATTGTACGTAGAGAATCTAACTTCTGGACACCTTTTGCAGGGGCTGTAGCTGGTAACTTAGCAGGTCAAGCTATTGGTAGTCTGTTATTTAGACCTCAATATTATGTACCTCCCGTTTATCAGCCCGGTGGAATTATGACCGGTTATGGTGGATATGGTTCTAGCTATGATGCAGCAGTTTCCAGCTATCGTTCACGGTATAATGAACCACCCGCATCTGTAAGAAATCGTACAGCTTTCCGCACTACAGGTTCAATTAGATCCTCTGGTGGATCTACTTCTACAACGAACCGTACAAATACCAGCGGTCGGGCTACTGGTTCAGGTTTTGGTAGCAGTAACCTTCGTCCTTCTGGTAATTCCAGTTCTACTCGCCGTAATTCTGGTAGTAGTTTTGGTAGTGGCAGCCGTTCTTCAGGCCGTCGTTCTTCTGGTTTTGGTAGCAGAAGAAGATAATTTATAGGAGGCAGGGAGCAGGGAGCAGGGAGCAGGGGGAAGTTAATAACCCAATGCCCAATTCCCTGTCACCTGTCACCTATTAAACTGTTGCCAATGCAGGTTGTGGCCAACGACCGACGGCTTTACCAATAACTGCTAATTCTGACATGAGTTGATCAAACCTGTCTGGGGTTAAAGATTGGGGTCCGTCAGATAAAGCTTTTGCTGGGTTGGGGTGAACTTCTATCATTAAAGAATCTGTACCAGCGGCGATCGCTGCCATTGCCATTGCAGGTACAAACTCAGACCAACCTACACCATGACTAGGATCAATCATAATCGGCAGGTGAGTGAGTTTTCTTAATACCGGCACAACGGACAAATCTAAAGTATTGCGCGTATACTGACGATCAAAAGTTCTAATTCCCCGTTCACACAAAATCACATTCGGATTACCAGCAGCTAAAATGTACTCAGCGGCCATTAACCAATCTTCAATAGTCGCCGCCATCCCCCGTTTTAACAAAACTGGTTTAGATTGCGCCCCCACTTGTTTTAAGAGAGAGAAATTTTGCATATTTCTCGCCCCTACCTGAATCACATCGGCAACTTCGGCGATTTTTTCCAAATCTCCAGCGTCCATCACTTCAGTAATGATTCCCAGTCCACTGACTTCCCGCGCTTTTGCTAACAACTCCAAAGCACTTTCACCATGACCTTGAAAAGCATAAGGTGAAGTTCGGGGTTTGTATGCACCACCACGGAGGAACTTAGCACCAGCAGCCTTAACCCGCTGTGCAGTTTCCACAATCATGGTTTCATTTTCCACCGAACATGGTCCAGCAACCACAACTAAAGGATGATGTTCACCAAAAATTACAGGACCATCGGGAGTATTTACCACCACCTCAGAAGCTTCACCGTGGCGAAATTGACGACTAGCACGTTTATAGGGTACTTCCACCCTTAATACTTGTTCGATCCATTGACTGAGTTCTTGAATTTGCAGGGGATCTAAATCCGCCGTTTCACCTACTAAACCTATTACTACCTTATGTTTACCAATGATTTTTTCTGGTGTTAAACCCCAGTCAGCTAATTCTTGAGTTAAACGATCTATTTCTGACTGTGGGGAGCCGACTTTCATTACAACAATCATTTTAAAATCCCTGTATTTTTGAGTAAACTTTGAGTCAAATATTTACCGAGTCAGGAATGTTGATTTAATTTTTGGCTACTGGAATTACTAAATAATTAAGCGAGAAGATATATAAAAAATGTAGCGCCAGGTACTTTGTCTGCATATTGTGTATAAATCAGATCAGATTCATTTCCTAATTTACTCAATATTGCAGTTATCTCAAGATACCTGAGCGCCGTTGATCAGACGTTCTTTTTGCGTGTTTCTCGCCAACCTTCGACCATTCTGCCCCAATTGGTACTAAATTCACCAAAACCTAGTAAAGTACCAGGTCTTTCTACATCCCAAGAAGCGGAAAGAACACCGTAGGTTATGCCTAAAACTCCTAACCCAAATAATCCCATATTCACCAATAATACTGCGATGGGAGGTAATTGGACATGAGCGTAACTGACCAACAAATAGCTGACCACCAGAGTAGTAATACCTAAAGCCGTAGGTATCCCACAAAATGCAGCGACTCTGCGGATCATCCGCTGGCTGACCACTTCAGGAATCGCCATTTCCTCTTTCGTGTAAGGTGGTTGCTGTGGCGGCTTTTGATTAGATTCCTGTGTTTTTACTATCGGTTGAGTTTTAGTTTTTACAGGTTTTTGACGCTTTTTATTTGGCTCAAAAGGTAAATTACTGCGTTCTGATCCTTCAGCAGACATAAGCTATAAGTTCCTAACCACGAATGCCCAGGCGAGAAATCAAAGCCTGATACTTTTCCCGGTCGTTTTTGAGAACATAAGCTAAAAGACGCTTGCGCTGTCCGATCATCTTTAATAGTCCTCGGCGGGAGGAGTGATCTTTTTTGTTAGCTTGCAGGTGTTGGCTGAGGCGGTTAATACGATCAGTCAACATAGCGATTTGGACATCCGCCGATCCGGTATCGGTTTCGTGTACTTGGAAGCCAGAGAGAATTTCTTGTTTGCGCTGTTGCGTAAGAGCCATGATTGATTAAACTTCGATTTTTGCTAAATGTATGCAGCAGTCTCTTATAATATCACAGCAATCAAAGTCTGTGGTAATTTTAGGTGATTGGTGACTGGTTATTGGTGATAGGGTTATTTACCTCCCCATCTTCCCCCTGTTCCCTACCCATGACTTTTGTTCTGTTTTGCGTAAGTCCTGAAGTATTTAATCGAACTCAATATTAGTTATTTTCTTGCATACTTCTAACAATTTTTGTCACCAGCTTTCGAGGGAAAAATCTGACACTTTTCGCCAGAATTTGATTTAAAAGTCCGGGAATAACTATAGTTTGACCGCGCATTAAGGCATCATATCCCATCAAAGCCACAGTTTCAGCATCCATCATTTTTTGACCTTTCAACAATTTAGAATCTGCCATTCCTGTGCGTTCATGAAATGCAGATACAGTTGAACCTGGACACAAAACAGTTACTGTTACACCTGTACCTTCTAACTCATTAGCAATAGCTTCTGAAAAGGATAAAACATAAGCTTTAGTGGCAAAATAAACCGCCATTAAAGGACCAGGTTGAAAAGCAGCAGCAGAGGCAACATTTAATATTTTACCTTTACCTCGCTTAACCATATCTTTGAGAAATAACTTAGTTAAATGAGTCAAACAAACTAAATTTACCTGCAACATTTCTAATTCATGATTCAAGCTGGTTTCATTGAATAAACCATAAGTACCAAATCCAGCATTATTTACAAGTACATCAACTTTAATATCTGTTTGTTGCAATTCTGTAAAAATTTCTTTGGGAGAGGAAGCTATAGATAAATCTTTAACAATAGTCTTGACGAGAATATTAAATTTATTTTTGAAATCCACAGAAATTTCTAAAAGCTTTTTTTCGTTTCTATCTACTAATACTAGATTGTAATTTTCAGAGGCAAATATACAGGCTAATTGGTAGCCAATTCCACTTGCTGCTCCAGTAATCAGAGCAGTTTCTTTACATTGTAATTGACCTTTAATGTTCATATTATAAACTGATATTGTTCACATAAAATTATGAGATTTTTAGGTGGGATATACCCACCTTAACCACCTTGCAATTAATTATCCAAGAGTGAGGAAACCTGTTTGCATTAAATAGGAAGTGTAAGTGATTAATAATTGTGAGTCAATTTGCGGACAAACAACAGAACTTCCTTTCAATGCTTCTATGGTTTTTTCACAGCTAATAATTGGTCTTCTTGCTTGCAAATACAAATCAGGAATGGTGATTTGTTCATCAGACCAACGCTCTAATAAAAATGGTTTCAGGGTGTATAATGGATTCTCTTGATCAGTGACATTATTGATTAATTCATTTTGCCATTGTTCGTAGGAAATCATTTCTAATTTAAAGCCAAAGGTGCGTATCCATTCCACCAATGATTTTAAAGAAGCGGGTTGGGGATGTTGCAAATGGAAAGCTTGTCCAAGGGATTTTTCCTGTCTAGATAAGTAAACCACTGCTTTACTTACATAGTCTACAGGGGACATATCCAACATATAATCTACATCAGGAAAATACCCCATTTGTAGACAACCTTTAATCATTAAATTGATAAAATCATGGGTGTTACAAATCCCAGTTTGACTATCTCCAGCAATTAAAGGTGGTCTGTAGATTGTAATCGGCAATCCTCTGTCACCAGCAATTTTAACTAACTTTTCAGCTACCCATTTTGTTTGGGAATAACCTAAGAAAATACCTTGCCAATCATCAAATCTATCTTGTTCTTTAACCACCTTACCAGCGTAAGCGGTAGATTCAAAAACAGCAACGCTAGAAACGTAATGTACAGGTTTAACTTTGGTTTTACAAGCTAACCTTAAAACTTCCTGAGTTCCTAATACATTAGCTGCTTTTAATGCTGAGTATGGATAAACATAATTCAGCAACGCCCCACTATGATAAATGGTGTCAATATTAGCAGCTAAATTTTCAAATTGTTCTGCACCAATACCTAAAAGTGGTAATGATAAATCACCAACAATTGGGATCAGTCTTTCACTATATTTATCATCCCAAATTGCATACTGTTGGAGATTTTTGATTAACTTACTCTTAGCTTCAGCAACATCAGCACCACGTACCAAACAATAAATAGTTGCTGGGGTTTCTGCTAAAAGTTCCTTAATAATAAACGCCCCTAAATAACCAGTCCCCCCTGTTAAAAAGATGTTTTTAGGATTGGTAATATCAACGGTATTCTTACCCACTGGTTGAATAGTGGGATCTAGTATCACTTCCGCACCTAAATCTAAAAATGGTACAGGAATATTGACATTATTAACAGTACCATTAGCTGAATTTTCTAACTGGGAATTTGCGGGATTTTCTTCCGATAAACGTTGAGAAAGTGCCGCAATAGTGGGATAATGCCACAATAAAACCGGAGAGGGTTTAAAACCTAGTAAATTTTCTAATTTACTAATAATAATCATAGCTTGGGCAGAATCCAAACCATAATTTTCTAGATGTTCTTGAACGTCAATTTCTTCTGGTGTTGTTCCTAGCACTTCCGCTAAGTTAGACACCATAAAATCTTGAATTTGAACAGCACTATAAGTAGTTGTTAAACTCATTTTTACATCTCCAATTTAGAGTTAAGAGGTTGATATTGACTGTAAAAACTGGGAAGTTGCAAACCTTGAAATTTTAGGTTTTGAATACGATATAAAAAGGCAGTTCCTAACATAATGTGATTAGCAACATCAACAACGTGACGGTTTTGAGGTGCTGCTAAATAAGAACCTTTTACCCAGTCGTTAAAACTGCCCATTGCAGGACCGCACCAAATTTGATAATCAACTTCTCGACCTTTTTCACCACTACTAGACCAGCGAGAAGATAAACCTAAATACCAACGGAAAATTAAAGCCATTTTTAACTTAGGATTGTTCACAGCTTTACCTAATTTTTCAGGGTTTTTCTGTGATAAATAGGCGGCTGTACCTTCCCAAACTTCGGCGATAGTTTTACGGAAGATTTGTTTTTCTAACTTCTCTCTTTCTGCTTGGGGAATTTCTTCAATTGAGTTGTATGCGCGGTATAATTCATATAGTTTTTGCGCCCGCATGGGAAACATTGTTCCCCGTTTTAAGACTTGTAATTTGACTCCCATTTCAAACATATCGGCGGCTGGTGCCATCATCATATCTGCCATTTCTGCTTGTGCTAATAACTTTTTGGTGTATTCACAAGCTCCTGATTCGATGCAAGATTGATTGATAGAACCAGTGACGATATAAGCCGCACCCATCATAAATGCTGCTAGGGCGGATTCTGGTGTACCAATACCTCCTGCTACTCCCACTCTAATGGGTTTTTCGTAATTATATTTAGCTTGAATTTCGTCCCGTAAACTAATAATTGAAGGCAACAAACATACGAGGGGACGATTATCTGTATGACCGCCAGAATCAGCTTCTACGGTAATATCATCAGCCATTGAAACTTTGCTGGCTAAATTTGCTTGCAGTTCGGTAATTAATCCTTGGGCAAGTAATTCTTTAACCATTTTTTCTGGGGGTGGCTGCATAAATTTGGTAGCAACTTCACGCCGAGAAATTTTAGCAATGACTTTATTTTTGATTTCAATTTGATGATTAGAATTTAAACTTAATCCAGCAATGCGATAATAAACAATGTTAGGAGTTAAGTCTAAAAATGCCGATGCTTCGACGGTGGTAACGCCATATTTTAAGTATAATTCTACAGCGCGGCGTTCTATTGCTGGTTCGTTGGGACTGTGAATTAAATTGAAAGCATAAGGTCCATTGGGTAGGGAAGTTTGGATGTTTTTAATGGCTGTTTCTAGGCGTTCTGGAGGTAAACCACCTGCACCAAATGAACCTAAAAGTTGTTGTTTTCCTAGTGCAATAACCATTTCTTCAGATGCTATTCCCCCAGCCATTGCTCCAGTCATGTAGGCATATTTTACATTATAGGTGGAGAGGAAAGAGCGATCGCCAAATTGTTGCAGTTCTAATGCTGGTAATGATATTAATAGTTCTGCTTGTTCGGATGCACCATTGTTAGCAGGTGTTAAATATCCGTCGTTGGTTACGCCGATGTTACCTGCTATTTTGACTATATGACAGGGTTTTTCTAGGGTGAGAAGTTTTTGTTTGATGGCGTTTTGTTCAAAGGCAATATAATCTAATGAACCTCTCCAAATTTGGGTTTGATGTTGGGAAATGTGGGAGAAGGTAAGTCCGTTGTTGGGTTTGTTGAGTACCGTATTAAATGTTGTCACGGTAGTTTTTTCCTCAAGTTCTCAAGGTTTGTAGCTATGTTTATGGTTTATAAACCGCAAAGTTCGCAAAGTTCGCAAAGGTAAGAAGGGAAAAGATGTAAAGGGTTTTTTGTGGTTCTATTTCTTTGCGTTCTTTGTGGTTCGTTTTATTGATTATTTTTCCTGTTGCAGTAAGTTTTGAGCGCAAGCTAATTGTAGTTTGATGATTTCGCTCATTTGTTGGCTGAAGTCTTTTCTAGCTTCTAAAAAGCTGGTGTGTGCTTTTGTTAATTTGGAGTTGTTGTTGGTCAGTTTTTGATACTGCGCTATTTTTAAATCGTTCATGTGAATTTTACGAAGTAGTTTTTTAGGTTTGGGTTTTTGAGTGCTGGTTAGTTCAGAAGATTTTAATTCTTCTTGGGGTTGTAAACGGTTATCTATGAGCGTTTTTACTTCCGGTTTTTCTGGTTGTGGGTAAATGTCTTGGGGTTGAATTTGATAGGATGGTTTGAGAGAGTTAATAATTTTATACTCTCGGTAATTAGTGTGTGATTCTGGATTTTGCTGTGTATCTTTTTGGAACAGTTGGCGGTTTTCTGGTTTCAATATTTCGGCTGTGATGGAGTTACCGCCAAGGGTTACTTTTCTCCAGGTTGCTTTGTTTTGTTTGTTGGTAGCAAGACTCAGGTTATACAGGGGAGAAATATCTAATTTGACTCCATGACTGAGCAGTTTTGCTAATGCTTTGATTATTGATGTATGATCATCTATGCCCCGACGATTTAAGGATACGGTCATGTGTTCTTGGTTGCCCAAAATTTTATCTATCCACCGTGAACAAATACCACCAGCACCAGCTTCAATAAATACTTTTGCACCGTCTTGGTAAACACGATTTACTAAGCGAGGAAAGTCTAATTCCTGACATAATCCTTTGGCAATATTATGGGCAATTACTTCACTTTCTAAAGTAATTGGTTGATATTCAGCCGCAGAATAATAGGTAACTCCGGTAATTTTTTGCGCTGGTAAGTTGTTGAGACGGAATAGTTCTGGGTATTCTGACTGCATCGCTGGAGCGTGAATAACGTGATCAAAGGGTGCAGGAAAAGCGTTACATCCTAGTTTTTTGATCACTCGTTCGCACGCTGCTGGTTCACCGGCAATTAATACCTCTTCTGGTGTATTAATTTGGGTGAGGTAGACACGGTTTTCACCTTTTAAAACTTCTCTAACTTGGGCAGGAGTGGACATTAAAACGTAGTTACTCCACAAATTATTATCATGATTTGCAGAATTTTTTGGTAGTCCCCAATACTCTCTGACTGCATTTTTTTGTCCTGATAATCTATCCCCAAATAATGATGATGAATTGAAGGTGTTACTTCCTTGATAAAAGTTACTCCAAACTCCTTGGGCAACCATCATACTGGTTTCACCTAAGCTGTAACCAAAGATATATTTGGGTTTAATTTGGAAGTCTTCACTAATAATTGTGGTGATGAATCTGGTAAAGAGCATTTCTGCTTCAAACATTGCCAGTGAATCATCTAACAATTTCTTTTCTAGTGTTTCTAATTCTCTGGTAGTTGGTTTCTTTAAACTCCTGGGAAATACTAATTTTTCAACATCGGCTGCCCGTTTGTACAAACTTTTAACAATTACGTCGTCAAAGGCTTTAGGAAATAGTCGGAATAATGTCCGTCCAATACCGACATAAGTGTTAACAGCCGCAGGATAAACAAAAGCAATTTCGCCATTTTTTCCTAATGGTTTGGGTGTAAAATAACTGCCTATTGGTGTTACCCAATCTTTACCATTTATAAAGGCATTGGTTACACCTTTTTTAGCAGAATTGATTTCTTTAAGTAGTTCTTTTTGGTTGCGTCCGGTGATGGATAAGGTATAATTGGCGTTAGTTTGTTGTTGAAAATTGATAAATGTTTGACTGGCTGCGGTTTTCAAACATTCAGCATTGGTAATGGTTTTTTCTAGGTTATTTAACGCAGTTAATAAGCTAGTTTCATCATTTCCATTGATGGGGAAAAGATGATAGGGACGTGATTCTAAATATCTGCTATTACGTTCTTCTTGTTGGGTTTCTTCTGATAAAATAACGTGAGCAAATGAACCGTCACAACCGATACTATTAATAGCAGAAATTCTACATTTGACCTCTTTTTGTAAAAACCAAGGTCGAGACTCGGTAGCAACATAAAAGGGGCTTCCTTCCCATACTTGCGGTGTTTTTACACCTGACCAGTTAAGGGTTGCTGGTATATATTTATAGTACAGGCTGAGGGCAGTTTTGATTAAACTGGCCATACCGGAAGCGACAAAAGTATGACCAATGTTAGCTTTGACGCTACCAATGGCGCAGTGTAAACCATCTCCCACCGAGGGATAAGCCTGTAACATTCCTTGAATTTCAGCTTCATCCTCTTGGGGTATGCCACTACCGCAGACTTCTAAGTAGTTGACCTCTTGGGGTTGAATGTCGGCTTGTTTAAATGCTTGTTTGCAGACTTGTTCAATGGTATCTGCATCTATAGCCATTGAATGAGATTGACTAATACTTAAACCATCAATTACTGCATAGATGCGTTGATTATTTTGCAAAGCTGTATCATGTCGTTGCAAAACTACCGCACCTGCACCTTCTCCCACATTCCAACCGTCTGCATTTTGATCAAAACTGAGGGTATTTATGCCTGTATTTAGCTTACCAAATTGATTTTTGAGTAAGACATTTTCTACTCCTCCTGCTAAGTCAACAGCACCTACAACTACTGCTTCAACTTCGTTAGTTGCTAATAGCATTTCTGCTAATTCTAAAGCTTTAAATGTGGCAGTTTCTACCGCGCTAATAGTGAAGGATGGACCAGAGAAATTCCACAAAGAAGAAACTCGACTGGCCATAATATTGCCGACATAACTGAGATATTCGCCAATATCAACTTGATGGTGAAGACTATCTTTAACTATGTTTTCTAATTGGGTGATTTTTTCTGGTAGTAAGGCAATTTCCGCAGCATTCAAACCATCTTTTAATTGCCAAGCAGAATTCCACCTTTGTTGTAGTTGGTGTACAGATAATTCTGTATCGGCGGCGATAATGACAGCGACATTACTATTAGGTTGAATGTTACCATCTTTGAGGGCGCGATCGCACACTTTTAATAATAAAGTTTGCTGGGGGTTGAGTTTTTCAACTTCGTTGGGTGGAATTTTGTAAGCTAAAGTGTCAATTTCAAAATCTTTAATGTATGCACCATTGGGCGCTGTTCCTGTTTCTAAACCGTAACCTTGCAGTAACTTTTCTTGTTCATTAATTCCATGCCATCTTTTTTCAGGCAAAGGAATAAAATGTTGTTTTCCGTCATAAATACTGCTTTCAAAAGCATCTAAACCATCACATTCACCAAAGAAGGCATCCATGCCGACAATTGCCATTTTTGCAGCCATTTTTGCGTTCATTCTTTCTTGATTATTCATTATCTGACTTTCCCCCTACTCAAGAATTATGTTCAAGAATTAAATGAGAGTTATTTCCACCAAATCCAAATGCGCTCAAAGCTACGCGCTTAGTTTCTTTACTCGGCCAAGGTGTGGCTGTTCTGACAATGTTTTGATGCGATACAACATTATTTTCAGAACCCATCGGTTCACTGACATTAATAGTTGCTGGGATAAGGTTATGAGACATTCCTAAAATCGTTTTTGTTATCCCCACCATGCCAGCAGCAACGAGTAAATGACCGACATTATTTTTAGTTGAACCTACTAATGGCTTGGCATTTTGTTCACCAAAAAAGCCTTCAATAGAGTTAGATTCGGTGGTATCTCCTAAGAGAGTGCCGGTAGCGTGACACTCTAAATAATCTATTTCTTGGGGGTTAAGTTTTGCTTCGTCATAAGCTCTTTGATAGGCAGTCATTTGCCCTTGAGCATTAGGACTTAAAAGATGTTTACCCTTGCCATCATTAGATAAACCATTACCGCAGATTGTTGCTAGAATTTTGTCCCCATCTCTGACAGCATCACTATATCTTTTGAGCATTACCATCCCTATTCCTTCGGAGGTAATTAAACCCCGTGATGACTTATCAAGAGGGCGACTAATGCCATTTTCTGGATATCCTTGAATACCGGAAAATAACATTCTTAAAAACAACGGATCTGAACAACTAATAGCACCAGCTAACATTAAATCTGCTTTACCTGATTGCAGATAATGGGATGCTAATTTAATGGCATAAAATGATGATGAACAGGCTGCATCTATACAGAAATGAGTTCCAGAAAGATTGAAAGCACGGGAAATTATGGCAGCAGGTAAACCCGAAACCATCGCATTATAGGGTGATGCTTTGGCTGCGGTTAATGTACCACCTAAACGGAAATCTTTTTCCTGTAAAAGTTCACTAATTGCCGGTTCTATTGTTTGCTGATAAATAGGGGCAAACAATTGATTTGATGCTTTAGTTGGTAAAGCAAGAGTACCTAAAATTACGCCACATTCAGAAAGTGCAGATTGATTTCCCCAATAGCCACTGTTAATAATTGCTTGTTTGGCTGCATACAGTGACCATTTAAAAGTATTGTCCAGACTTTGGACAAATTCCCCAGGTAAATTATATTCCTTGGGGTTAAAGTCAAAGTTACGGATAAATCCACCTTTTAAAAAGTAGAATTTTTCCGGTTTGCCTTTGGTTGTATCGTAGAATATGCTAGGATCTAAACCTAATTCGGTTACGCTAATATCAGAAGTTGAGTCTTTTTCTGCGCTGAGATTCTGCCAAAATTGCTCAGGATTGTTTGCGTCTGGAAAGAGGCAGGATAATCCGATAATGGCTATTTTTTCCACTGTTGAAATCCTCGTTGGGGTAGAAGGGAATTAAAAATTAAAAATTAAAAATTAAAAATTAAAAATTAATTCCCCAATAGTTTTTTAGGATTTACGCGATTCCCCCAAACGTGGTATTTCAGTTATTAGTCATTAGTCATTAGTCATTAGTTAATTTCCCAATCACCAATCACCAATCACCAATCACCTACTTCTTACTTAACATTTTCATCGGCCAAATAACTGCTTTTGCTCCTAAAATTTGGGAATAGATTTTCCCTTCTCGACTATGAAGAATAAAGTTAGCGGTTACACCTGTATCTGTTTTATTTTCCACTTCACAGGAAACATAAAATGGTGAGTTACAAGGAACAGCTAAAAATTGTTCTGAATAGGTTAATTGTCCTGGTAAACATACTTCTTGATGAAAGTGATTTAACCAAATCCAAAGTGATTGAGTGCTGATGTCAGTCGTATAAGGATTATGGGTTTTTACAGGGAATTGTCCCTGTGCCTGGGCAGAGATTTCTTGCCAACAACATTCAACAGTTATTTTATCAGGGTTAACATTTAATACCCTGGTAATTTCCTGGAATGCTGGTCCATGAAATAAGGATGAATCGCCATTTTGATAAAATCCTTTACCTATGGTGGTAATGATGTTATCTTCTGTTAAATTCAATCCTTGATAAATTGGTGCTTCTGGAACTTTCCCCACTACTTTGATGATAGCAGAGAAGTGAAAATGGGTTTTACCCTGAGCATTTTTACTCAATATTTTGGTTTGAAATTCAATAAATTCACCATCAGCTTTGGAAAGTTCTTGAATTTCTAAAATGAATTCATCTGCGAGGGTAGAATTAAAAGATATGCCTTTTAAAACTTTAAATTCTTTGCAGTTTAAATACCTATATCCGGGATAAATTTCTTCACAAGCATGAATCATCCAAGACATAGCACAGGTAGCTGGTAACACTTGCACCCCAGCAATGGTATGATCATATAAAAAGGGATTTTCTGCTAAGGTCATCCGTCTGCGGAGACGATAACTTTTTAGTTCACTTTCTAGGGGTGTGGGTGGTAAATTCATGGGACTACCAATCACCACCTGGGATTGATTTTGAAAAGCGGGATGTAGTTCATTAACTAACATTTGTGTACCGATTTCTACGGGAATAATATCAATTCCCCGTTCAGCAAATGCTTTTTTTAATTGTGGTGTCACCATCCCACTATCCCAACCACCCCAGTTAATTGCGACTACATGAGTTTGGGGATAATGTTTTTTAAATTGGTGTGCTGATTTATTGAGAATTTCATTAGCTATAGCATAATCACTTTGACCAATATTCCCATAAAAACCAGTCACAGAAGAAAACAAAACTAAATGCTGTAATTGCTCAGGGTGAATACAATTAAGTAAATTTTGTAAACCTTGAACTTTGGCAGTATAAACCTTTTCAAAATCCTCAGATGTTTTCTTTTCAATTAACTTATCTGCTAAATTTCCAGCACCGTGAATAATACCTGTAATTTGCCCAAACTTTTGAGCAACAGTATTGAGTTTTTCTTGTAATGCTACTGTATCGGTGACATCAACACTGATATATTCAGCCTTTCCCCCAGTTGCTTCAATTGCTGCTAATGTCTTTTTAATTTCTCTGCTGGAAGTAATTTGATTAAATATTTTTTGTACCATCATGGGTGTGGGTTTCTCACCTTGAGAAAGCAAATTTTCCATGATGCGTTTTTTCAAAGCTGGTTCTTCTAAACAATTACGCGCATAATCTGGTTCTTCTGTAATTTTTGAACGACCTAAAAGAATGAATTTACATGGCTGATTTTGGGCTAATTTAATTGTGCATTGTGCAGTGATTCCCTTTGCTCCACCACTGACAACAAATACAGATGATGGGCTAACTTGAAGTGTTGCTGTCATAATTCCTCGGTAATGAGATAAAAATTAAAAAATTAAAGTAAGGAGTCAGGAGTCAGGAGTCAGAATATTTAATAGAGGTTTTGATGTGGTGAGTAATGCTTTGTGAGTAAATCAATTTATTTTTTTCTCACGCAAAGACGCAAAGACGCAAAGAGAAGATTTAATGAACCACGAAGAAGCGAAGGACACGAAGGAAGAAGAGAAGAAGGAAAAGAGAAGAAGATAATATATTTTGCGTCTTTGCTCCTTTGTGTCTTTGCGCGAAACACAATTTCTTTGTGGTGGGCAATGCCCACCTTACAGGTTATTCGGCTTCAGCTACAAGTGTTACTCGTCCCTTTGAGCTATAACCAACTTCACCGATATATCGGTTAGAATCGTGCAATTCTGCTACAATATATTCTGCTGATTGGTGTGGGTCTAAGTTGGAATGTAAATCAATTGCTCTCAAGAATACTTTTGGCCATTCCCATCTCAAACTCTTGGTTAATCCAAATAATCCAGCACCGATAATTCCGAAGTTTTCTGTGTAGTCTAATCCAAATGCACCGTCAAGATGGGCAACTGTACAAAAGCTAACTCTTCCTTCTAAATCGGCGGCTGTGTTGAGCGATTGTTTGAGATGTTTCGCCATCAAAAAGATGTGTTTTACAATCGCTTTTTCTGTTTCTGAATAGCCGAGATTTGCTGTTGTGAATTGTGGATGTAGGTGAATAAATGCCCCAATCTTTCCATGTTGAATAGTGATACTTTGCAGTAGTAGTTGTAGGTGTTCTTCACTCATGTTTGCTAAGGTGAGGCGGGTAACTCCTACTGGTAATGGTGACTGTTCGGGAACTATTGATTGGGGGAAACTTAAAACTACTACTTTCCAACCTTTTTCTATTAGCACGTGGGCTAATTTTGTGGTAGTTAAAGAACCGTCATCTGTGATTAATCCAATGTGTTCTTCTGGTAATTTACATTCCCAAAAATCAGGTCTGGGTAATGTTTTGAGTTTGGCTGGACGACGGGGTAAGTTTGGGTCTGCTGGTAGTGGTGGGGTTAAGTCCACCACTTTTTCTATTGTTTCTATTTGTGGTTCTATCTGGTAAGAATCAAGCTTTTTTTTTTCACCTGCCACCAGTTTTTGGAGGTAGTTAACTATCTGTCCAATTGTCCGCAGGTCGCCTAACTCTTCGATGTTTGGTTTGGGTAAATCAGGGTATGCTTCTTGCATTCCTCCTAATATTTCTACCCGTTTAATGGAGTCTATTCCCAGGTCGGCTTCCATGTCCATGTCTAGTTCTAACATTTCTACTGGATAGCCTGTTTTTTCACTGGTAATTCTTAACAGGGTTTCGGCTATATCCGGGTGTTCGGTACTGAGGACTGGGGACTGGGGAATAATGACTAAATCTTGTTTTACTTCCTCTATTTCTGTCACCTGTAACCTGTAACCTGTCACCTCTTCTGTCACCTGTAACCTGTCAACTGTCACTTCTTCTGTCACCTGTAAACTGTCACCTTTCACCTCATTTTTAACTTCTGAACTGTTAACCGCAACCTGCTTTCCTAGATATTCAACTATTTGACCAATGGTGCGTTTTTCTGCCAGTTCTTCTAAGTTTGGTTTGGGTAAATCAGGATATAATTCTTGCAATCCTCCTAATATTTCTACCCGTTTGATGGAGTCAATTCCCAGGTCGGCTTCCATGTCCATGTCAAATTCTAACATTTCGATGGGATAACCTGTTTTTTCGCTAGTAATTGCTAGGAGATTTTTACCTAGTTCATCAATATTAATTGCAGGTTTTGTTGGTTCAGAAATTAATGCTATAGGGGCAACTGGTTCGGGTTGCTTTTCTATTACAGGTGCAGTTTGAGTTACAGTTTCTATTACTGGTTCAGGAGTTTCTACTATTTTGTTAACAGGAGTAACTACTGTTTCTGTAATAGTTGGTTCTGGGTTTTGGGGAATAAATTCCCGTAAACTTTGGGTGTGTGTTTCGGTAAATTGTGGGGGAATGATGGGTGTGATTTCTGTACCGTCAATTAGTAATGAATATTCTTGTTGAATGAGTTGGAAAAAGTTTTTGGTGTATTCTACTTGTTCCCGCAAATATTGTTCATGGATGCGGAGAGTTTCGGCTTGTTGGTTGTGAAATTGCACCATGCTACGCTCGAAACTTTCCATGATTGATTGTTTAATTTGGGCAGTTTCGGCAGCTTGACTGTTCATTAACAGGGTGTTTTGTTGCTGCATCAATTGGAAAAATGTTTTGGCATATTCCATTTGATGATTTAGATATGTGCCGTGAATTTCTAAGTTATCACTTTGATTATTTTGAAACTGGTTGAGGAGGTTTTCTAAACTTTCCAAAACCTGTTGAAAGTTGGTGTTTTTATCTGGTGTTTCCATGTTCCCTCCTAGACTCTCTGCCAGCGCATAAGTCACTGTAGGTAATTTTTCTTTGGTGGCTGGATTTGAATTTATAGATGTAGCAGGATTCATCTGAGAAACTGTTTGCAAAGAAGTAATTACTGGTGTTTTTTTGTTGCCGTTTCCGTTGCCGTTGCTTCCATTGCTAGAAGTAACTACAGGAAGTACAGCCTTGGGAATTTCTAAAGTTTTAGATTCCTCGACTACTTTCACTGTTTGAACTTCTTTAACTTCTTGCGCTCCTTGAATTTTGAAGCCATCATTTAATGCTTCGGTAAAGGCGTTTTTGGTTTTCTCGGAAACGTAGTTAATGCCTCTTAATTTAACGTTTAAGGCTTTTTTAGTGTCTTTAGCGGCAGATTTTTCTGGTAGTTGATAGGGGTCAAGATTACCTAAAGCCATACCAATTACCCGCAGTTGTACTGCTGCTTCTCTGAGAGAGCGATCGCTATTTTTCTGTGTACTAGGATTGAGAGAAATAGTAATATGTGGACGCTCACCTAAAATATCTTTTACCAAGTTGGTAAGAATGCGTTTTGGTCCAAATTCTACGAAGCAATAACCACCAGCAGCATAGATATTTTCTATCTCTTGTTTGAAGTGAACTGAGCTAGAAAGATGACTTTCTAATACTCTTTGAATGGCTGAAGGTTCTTGAGGATATTGTTTACCAGTAACGTTACTGAAAACGGGAACTTTGGGATTTTGGAACGCAACAGATTTTGTGGCAATGGCAAAGGATTTCTGTGCAAAGGCAATTAATGGTGTGTGGAAAGCTGCGGAAACTGGTAAAGGTACAGCACCATATCCTAACTCTTGGAATTTCTGATGAATTTTTTGAATTTCCGCAGTTGGACCAGCTAAAACAATTTGAGTGGGAGAATTGAAATTAGCGATCGCAATTTTTGGAAAATTCTTCAGCACTGCTTCCACTTTGCTGATATCTTCTTTCACCGCTAACATACTACCTGCATCATGGTCAGGATCTTTCGGTGCAGCCATCGCTTGACCTCTAGACTTAACCAAGTACAAATAATCTTCTTCACTCAACACTCCCGCCGCCCACAAAGCGGTTAATTCGCCAAAACTATGACCGGCAGTAAAATCAGATTTAAACCCAGCTTGTTGGAAAATAGAATACAAACCAGCACTAAAAACACCAATCGCCGGCTGTGCATATTCTGTTCTTTGTAAAGCTGCAATTTGTTCGTTTTTCTCAGCTTCATTAAAAGTGGGATAGGGGAAAACAACTTCCGAAATAGGCTGCAAATTATCTTTAATTAACAACCC
This sequence comes from Sphaerospermopsis sp. LEGE 08334, assembly GCF_015207205.1. Lineage (NCBI taxonomy): Bacteria > Bacillati > Cyanobacteriota > Cyanophyceae > Nostocales > Aphanizomenonaceae > Sphaerospermopsis > Sphaerospermopsis sp. LEGE 08334. The sequence continues at coordinate 28,577 of NZ_JADEXH010000016.1, forward strand.
ATCCATCAACCCATACAACCTTCTTAAAGTTGGGAAATTCATCACCGCTTCTCTACCCATTTCCAGGTATTGAGAACCTTGACCAGAGAATAAAGCCACAACTTTTCCAGCTAATTCTATGCCAGAAGCACGGTAATAAATACCTTGAGGATGTTCCCAAGAATTTGCAGATTGTTTATTTTTCAGTAAGTCAATACTAACCTTTAGTAACTTACAAGCCTCTGCTTTATTCTCAGCAACAAAACCAATTCTGGCAGCAGTTTTAGGAATACTTAAAGCTTGAGATTCTTGAACTAATTGCGAGTAGTATCTATCGCCTTCGTTAGATTGCAAATTATTAAAAGTTGCTTCTAACTTAGTAATTAATTCTGCTGGAGTCGCACCAAATAACAACACTTCACTAGGTGCATTATGTAAACGATAAGCCTCTTGTTGTTCCCCTTGATATTCTTCCAAAACTACGTGATAGTTAGTGCCACCAAAACCAAAGGAACTTACACCCGCACGTCTTGGTGCTTCACCTTCTGCACGTATCCAAGGTCTAGTTTCAGTGTTTAAATAAAATGAAGAATTTTCAATATCCAGCTTAGGATTTGGTTCAGTAATATTGATAGTTGGTGGTAAAATCTTGTGATGTAAAGCTAGGGCAGTTTTCACTAAACTAGCTGCACCTGCGGCGGCTTTTGTATGTCCAATTTGGGATTTTACACTACCTAAAGCAATATGCTGTTTCTTGTTATCATATTGACTAAAGAAATTGTGCAAAGATGCAAATTCTGTAGGATCTCCCGCCATTGTTCCAGTACCGTGAGCTTCCATTAAACCCACAGTTGCCGGCGAAAAACCAGCATCATTATAAGCACGTTCTAAGGCTTTAACTTGTCCTTCTTTTCGTGGTGCATAAATACTCTTGTAGCGACCATCGCTAGAAGTACCAATACCTTTAATTACAGCATAGATTTTATCGCCATCTCTTTGGGCATCTTCTAAGCGTTTGAGAACTAACATAGCGATGCCTTCACCTAACATCATTCCATCTGATTTGGCATCAAAAGGTTTGACATTTTCGCTAGGAGAAACCGCCGGAGTTTTGCTAAAAGAAATGTAAGCCATGATGGTGTTATCGGTATCTACACCACCGGTTAACATCATATCGCTGCGATGTTCTACCAGTTCACTAATTGCCATTTTCAAAGCACCAAAGGAACTAGCACAAGCAGCATCAACTACACAATTCATACCGCCAAAATTGAGACGGTTAGCAATACGTCCAGCCACAACATTGGCTAACATTCCAGGGAATGCGTTTTCATCCCATTTAACGTAAGCACTCTTAATTTTTTCGACGATTTTTTTAGTATCTTCGTCAGATAAACCGCTACTTTTAAGAACTTTTTCCCACACAGGATATTCTAATCTGGCTGATAATGGCATACCCAATTGTTTAGCCATTGCCACACCTAAAATAACCCCCACATTCTCCCGGTTAAAATCACGAGATTCACCATAACCAGCATCTTCCATTGCTTCTTTAGCAACTACTAAACTTAATAGTTGCGATACATCAGTAACTTCTAAAATGCTGGGAGGAATCCCAAATTCCATCGGGTTAAAATCAACTTCAGGAAGAAAACCACCACGTTTACAATAGGTTTTATCTTCTGGTGTTCTGGGGTTGGGATCGTAGTAATCTTTGACGCTCCAATGGGTATCAGGAACATCAGTAATACAGTCAGCTTTATTAACAATATTTGACCAGTATTGTCTTAGGTTTCTAGCTTGTGGTAATAGAGAAGCCATCCCCACAATAGCAATAGGATTTTGTTGCAGTTGTCTGTTAATTTTGTGAGTTGACATTTGATTTTCTGACTTCATTTTTCTTTCCTCTATAAACCTAATCAAATCCTTTTCACAACTGTTAATAAGGCTCTCTAACTCTGCCAAGGCAGTATTAATTGAATCAGCAGACATCATGGCATAGAGTAATTTTGAGGATTGTTAATTGTTGAGCAACAGAATTTACGGAAACCTCTGTGGCTTACAAATCATAGACCCATTTTTTTCTTACCAGTATTTCTTGATTTAGCTGTGTAAGAAATCAGGCATTTTCATCCATTAACACCACACGGTAAATACTGCCTTGATTTCCCATTTTAATAATTGGCTTCTTTGGTATTTTTTTGGTGTTTTGATGTAATTGGCTAACACTGTAAACCTGAAACGATACTATACAATGTTGTCTTTCCTTTTCTTGTTTGTTTAGAGACATTATCAGTAAAAACTGGCGTGTGTGAGAAAAGACAGCAGGATTTAGAAAACTCAATCCAAAGAACTTAGGATATTGTAGAAACTGGTAAAATTTTCTGAACTTGTTTAGTTACTAATTGGTTAGTAAATTGGTGAATTGTCTGATCACGGTAGATATGATGTCAGCATTTGTGTGAGCATTAAATTACCAGTGATTAGGAAAACAAGTTAATATATTTTATGACATTCAACCAATAAAAGCTGCCAAACTCGTTACAGAAATAACATCACCTTGAATCTAAATTCATGCAATGTGAAAAAATACTTAAACGGTTTTATCGAGATAATAACAGGGTTGGTTTATGGTATTTTTTCCTTTTTACTTGCAACTCATTGAATAATTGACTTGCTGCTTTTCTTTATTGAATTAATACAAAGAATAGCACAATTTGAAAAAATAGAATAGTTCACAGACAGTAAGTTTTGAAAAATATTTTTGGCTCATGAACTCAGTTTTCAATATTCTATCAGGATCATGGTATATCCCTTTACTCGAATTTGGAAAATAAAAGTTTTGTTTTAGGTGTGTTATTGTCATTTGAGCTTGCATTATCAAGAGTTTTAGAGCAACTGTCTTGTAAGTAACAAATCATTAAATACACACATTGTTGATTTGAACATAAATGTTTTTTTCTCAGAGAAACATGATAATTAAGCTGTGGTATTTGATGAATTTATAAGATAACTCAGTTTGTTAATCAAATTGGTTATTTATAAAGCAAATCTTAATTTAGTAGCTGTAATTAATTGTATTAAGACCACAGGAGCAACTTGTGATGAAATCTTTATATTTTGACAACATCAATCGTTATTTGATCACAAAAATACAGATTTCACAGTTGATTCATGAACCTCTTATGTCATGTTTTCAATAAAATCTCTTATTTGAGTTATTTTCAGGAACAATAACAAATAGGTTGATTTACTTTGTTGACAAAATTCAACTTTTTTGGCAGAATTAAATTGAACTTTTACAGATTTTTAGACTCATTTACTCGGAAATTCGTTCTATCGGAAACACAAAATTATTAGTTAGCCATCTTGTATTTCTCGCTACTTTATCAAAGGCTAATTAAAGATAAAACAAAGGATAATTGCCAGCTAAATCACCGAGTTAAATCACTGTTGATTTTCCGGTTCATCTTGTTACCTGTAAAGATTGCTATAAACTATCATAACAATTCATACCCACAAGTAATGCGACTTATCCATTAGCTAAACGTCAGATGATAAAGGATAAGTTATTTTAGGTAATTTGCGCTATTAAAACTATACCTGAGCAAAAATAACGGGAATAAAAATATGGCAGTAAATAAAGAAAGCCAACTATTAAAAAAAGCTACCAAGCAGTGGAAAATTATTTTAGCCGTTGCAATTGCTTTAACTGCTGGTTTAGGATCTTTCTACAGTTTTTCTCAATTAAAGGGAAAATCTAATTCTCCACTTCCCGCTACTGAAAACCCATCCCCTCCACCCACTCCTGTAAAATTTGCTGTCACTGCTTTAGGAAGACTACAACCCCAAGGAGAAATTACTTATTTATCTGCTCCTAATTCCATCAACGGTGTGCGTGTAGAAAAACTATTAGTAGTAGAAGGGGATGAAGTAACAGCAGGACAAACATTAGCTTATTTAGAAAACTATGAACGTTCAAAAACTGCAATCAAACAAGCTTTTGATAAATTATTAGTTGCTAAAGCTAAACTAGCACAGGTAAAAGCTGGAGCAAAACCCGGAGATATTAACGCTCAAAAAGCAACAATTACCCGGTTAGAATCACAATTAAAAGGTGAAATTGCAGCACAAAACGCGACAATTAACCGCATTCAAGCTGAAGTAGATAATGCTCAAAAAGAGAGCGATCGCTATCAGAAATTATACAAAGATGGCGCAATTTCTGCTTCTATTGCTGATGCCAAAACTTTACAACTAAAAACCACACAACAACAATTAACAGAAGCAAAAGCGACACTGCAAAGAACCAAAAACACCTTACAAGATCAAATTCAAGAAGCAACTGCCAAACTCAACAGTATCAAAGAAGTACGCAGTGTAGATATTGCCTTAGCAGAAAGTGAAGTTAAAAGCGCAGAAACTGCTGTTCAACAAGCCAAAGCAGACCACGAATTAACTTACATCAAATCCCCCATAGATGGCAGAGTATTAAAAATTCATGCCAAAAATGGCGAAGTAATAGCAACTTCTGGTTTTGCAGAACTTGGTAAAACCTCAGAAATGAATGTCATTGCTGAAGTTTATCAAACAGATATTCAAAAAGTGAGAGTTGGACAAAAAGCTAATCTTACCAGTGCTGCATTTTCAGGAAAACTACAGGGAACAGTCAAAGAAATAGGCTGGCAAATTGACAAACAAAGTATCTTTAGTATTAACCCTAATTCAGATACAGATCGCAGAATTGTAGAAGTAAAAATCGCCATTGATAACCCTGCGGACAGCAAAAAAGTATCTCGTTTAACCAACTTACAAGTAGACGTTGCCATTCAAATTTAGTCATTAGCAGGTGACTGGTGACTGGTGACTGGTGACTGGTGACTGGGTAGTAATTTAAAGTTACTAATGACTAATGACTAATGACTAATGACTAATAACTAATAACTAAAAACAAAATATATGACCATAAAAATACCTTTAGCATGGCTACAGTTAGCCCAGCAAAAAGTGCGTTTTGTTGTCGCTGTAGCTGGCATTGCCTTTATTGTGCTACTCATGTTTATTCAACTTGGTTTCCAAGATGCACTTTATTCTAGTGCTACAGCAGTACATCAAAATCTCAAAGGAGATTTATTTTTAGTTAGTTCTCAATACAAATCTTTGACCTCAAATCAAAGTTTTTCTCGCAATCGTTTATATCAAGCATTAGGGTTTAATGGTGTAGAATCAGTTAGCCCGATGTATTTGCAATTTGCAAAGCTAAAAAATCCAGAAACTGGGGAGAAATATTCAATTTATGTCATTGGTTTTGACCCCGGTAGACCAGTGATGAATATTCCCGAAGTGCAGGAGAATTTAGATAAACTTAAAATTCCCGATGTCATGTTATTTGACAGAGCTTCACGCCCAGAATTTGGTCCCATAGCGAAAAATTTTGAGAGAGGAAATACAGAACAAAAAATAGAAATATTTGCCTTTGATGCCTTGCAAGGTTATCGAGTCAGAGTAGGAGGTTTATTTAGTTTAGGTCCTTCCTTTGGTGTCGATGGCAATTTAATTGTCAGTGACTCAACTTTTGTAAAAATCAATCCCTTTGTACGTCCATCAGAAAAAATAGATGTAGGTATTGTTAAACTTAAACCAGGTGTTGACCCCCAGGAAGTGTTAAAAAACTTGCGGGACAATATACCTAATGATGTCCAGATTTTCACCCGTCAACAATTCATTGATTTTGAAAAAGAATATTGGGCTTCTAGAACACCTATTGGTTTTATTCTTAACTTAATGTTGACAATGGCTTCTGTAGTAGGTGTGGTCATTGTTTATCAAATTCTCTACAGCAATATTGCTACTCAATTCATTGCCTACGCCACTTTAAAAGCTATCGGTTATGCCAATGGATATTTATTAAATGTTGTTTTTCAACAGGCACTAATTCTAGCTTTACTAGCTTATTTTCCAGGATTTATTATTTCCGTAGCCTTATATGATTTTGCAATGGAAGTAACTAAATTACCCATCATGATGACTTCTAATAATGCCCTACTTGTCTTAACTTCAACAGTTTTAATTTGCATCACTTCCGGCGCATTAGCAATTAATAAACTGCGCTCCGCAGATCCAGCAGATATTTTCTAAATCGTCAAGAAATTAACTCAGAATATTCACTAATCAATACTATGGACATCAAAAATAAAACCATTCTCATCACTGGAACTGACGAATTTATTGGCTCTCGTGCAGCAGAATTAGCAGTATCTCAAGGCATGAAAGTCAAAGGTTTACAAACTTCTCAAGTACAGGATAAAAACCTCGAAAACTTAGGAGTAGAAATTATCGTTGGCAGCATCACTGATGAAAAAATAGCGCAAAAAGCTTGTCAGGGAGTAGACATTATTTTACACACTGCCCAACTAGCAGAAGAAGCAGGAGACATTAAACGTTTTCAAGAAATAAACGTAGGAGCTACTGTCAACATAGCTAAAGCTGCTAAACAAGCTGGTGTGAAAACATTTGTTCATCTTTCCACTGTCTTAGTTTATGGCTTTAACTATAGCGATAATATTGCCGAAAATGGAAAATTATCTAGTGATAATAACCCCTATTGTCAAACTAAAATTGAAGCAGAAACAGAAGTTTTAAAACTTAACTCATCCCCAGATTTTGGAGTGATCATAATTCGCGCAGGAGATGTTTATGGTCCAGGTAGTATTCCTTGGATAGTGCGCCCAGTATTAATGATGCGTCAAAAATTATTTGCCTATGCCAATGATGGTAAAGGTGTGATGAATCATTTGTATGTTGATAACTTAATTGATGCCATCTTTTTAGCAATAGAAAAAGAAGTTTATGGCGAAATATTTAATATCACAGATGGCGAAAAAAATTCCTGGAAAGAATATTTTATTCACCTCGCAGCAATGGAAGGTTTACCTGCTCCCATGTCCTTGCCTAAAGAAGAAATGAAATTGTTTCTTAAAGTGCGTAACCAAGGACAAAAACTATTTCGCAAAAAAGCTGATATCCTCCCAGAGTCAGTAGACTTTATGAGTCGTCCTTATGCTTATTCTATTGCTAAAGCTACAAGTTTATTAAACTATAAACCCAAAGTTGATTTAGAAGAAGGCATGAAACGTACTCATCAATGGTTACAAAAAACTGACATTCAAAAATTGATGAAATAAGTAATCAGTAATGTAAGTATTCAGCTATCAGTAAGTGGCTACGCCACGCTACGCTAACAGCCAATAGCCAGGATTCAGGCGTTTTCAGTTGAGGAATGTTATCTACATCTATTTCCTTTGATTCTTTTTATTTCAATCTTTCAGTTACATAGCTGATGGCTGAATGCTTACTCAGTAATATATATTTTTGTGGGGAATAACGTATGTATAAACCTCAAGCAAAATTAAGTATTGGATTACCTGTATACAACGGCGAAAAATTTATAAAACAGTCTCTAGATTCTCTGTTAAATCAGACATTTAGTGATTTTGAGTTAATTATTTCCGATAACGCTTCCACAGATAATACTGAAGAAATTTGTAGAAATTACGCCGCACAAGATCACCGGATTCGTTACTATCGTAATCCTACTAATATTGGTTGCGCTTGTAATTTTAACCGCGTTTTTGAATTATCGAATAGTGAATACTTTAAATGGGCAGCTTACGACGATTTACACGCTGCTGATTTTCTCAGTAAATGTATACAGGTACTTGAGGAAAATCCGCATTATATCTTATGCCATTCCCACACATATCTGATTGATGAACAGGGTAATTTTTTCCAAAACTATGACATTAAACTCAATACTAACTCAGAAAAACCACAGATCAGATTTGAAGAATTACTGACTAAACATCTCTGTTATCAAATGTATGGAGTCATTCGCAAAAGTGCCTTACAAAAAATCACTCCTATGGGTGGTTATGGCAATGCAGATGGAATTTTATTATTAAGACTTGGTACAGTTGGGCAGTTTTATGAAATTCCCGAATACTTATTTTTTGCCAGGATTCATCCCCAACAATCTTTGAGTATGTTTTTTCCAAGTTACCTGTCTTTTACTCAGAAATATCCTCAATATTCATTAGATATGTTACCAGATTTCTATGAGTATTCCATTTGGTTTGATTCAGGTAACAAAGACAAAGTTTTATTTCCCCATTGGCGCATTCTCAAAGAATATTTACTTTCAGTCAGTCAAAGTTCACTTAATTTATATGAGCAAATATTGTGTTATTTGATTATTGTTAAAAAGCTATCTGGAACAGAATCTTTATTACTTAAAGATTTGTGGATCGCTGCTAAAATTTTGCGTTCCCACAAAACCAAAACTAACAGTAATTTAAGTTTGTCTAATGAATATTTAAGCAATTAATCTACAAGTTATATCTCACAGCTTATGTTGAAAATATCTCGCATTTCTTATCTATTGCTGGCGACTGTTTTAAGTTTCAGTTGTGCTAACACTGCCCATGCACAAACTACCACAGCATTAACTGTAGTCGTGAATGGAATAAGTAACAAAACAGGTGAAATTTGTTTCCGAATTTATAACTCTGAAAAAGGCTTTCCTATGAGTAGTTCTAGTGAAGTTCAAAGTGGCTGCACTAAAATTACTGGTAGTTCTGTGAAAAAAGTATTTTCTGGTTTAAAACCAGGAACTTATGCAGTAGCAGTAGTTGACGATCAAAATGGCGATCGCAAACTCAATAAAGACTTTTTTGGTATTCCCACAGAAGGTTTTGGCATTTCCAGAAATCCCATTGTCTCTATCCAAACTGGTACACCCAAATTTAAACAAGCCAGTTTTAAAATGACTAAAAATACCACCATTAACATCAACATGAAATATTCCCTTGATCCATAGATGATTGGTGATTGGTGATTGGTAATTGGGTTATTTACCTCCCCATTACCCATTACCAATTACCCATTCCCTATTCCCTATTCCCTATTCCCTATTCCCTATTCCCTATTCCCTATGACTAATAACTAATGGCAGATTTGACTACATTTCTATCTAACTCTTTGATAGGTTGGCTGGTAATTCAGGTATGTTTAATGCTAATATTTTTATGGTATTTGCGAACCTACAAACAGCCATTAATATCAGATAACCAACTACCAAAAACGGCAGTAATTCTTTGTTTACGAGGTGCTGATCCATTTTTACCTAATTGTGTGCGATCGCTCTTAAATCAAAACTACCCAGAGTACGATTTAAAGCTGATCATTGATAGTCTAGAAGATCCAGCTTTGAAAATTGCCAAAGAAGTCATCGCTGAAACTAAAGCCACTAATTTCCAAATTAGCACCCTCAGAACAGTACGTCATAATTGTAGTCTCAAATGCAGTTCTTTAGTACAAGCAGTTTCCGATTTAGATGACTCTTACCAAGTAATTGCCTTAGTAGATGCTGATACCATCGTACACAAAAATTGGTTAAAAGAATTAGTTAGTCCCCTGACCAATGAAACAGTAGGACTAACAACAGGAAACCGTTGGTATGTACCCACAGGAAAATATTGGGGTTCTTTAGTACGCTACGCTGGTAACGTTTCTACCGTCGTGCAAATGTTCCTATTTCAAGTTCCTTGGGGTGGTAGTTTAGCAATTAAAAAACAACTCCTCCAACAAACAGAAATACTGGAAAAATGGGGAGAAGCATTTGGTGACGATATGCTCCTACACAAAGTCATCAAAAAACACGGATGGAAAATTAAATTTGTCCCTTCTTTGTTAATGGTAAACCGAGAAGAAAGCAATTTATCTACTTTATTTCCATCTCTCCAACGCCTCATACTTTGTTCTCGACTTTATCATCCTAATTGGTTAGCATTAGTAAGTGATGCAGTTTCCAGTATTCTCTTTCCTACCCTCACCATTCTCTTAGCTTTAGGATTATTTTTAGCCACAGAATGGAATCAAGCATTTTCCTTATTTAAAACCTATAGCATCTACACAATTGGATTACTCTTGTTAATGCTAGTCATGGAACTAGGAGTACAAGAAATAATTCGCTCTCAAGGACAACCAATTCCAGAAATTTCACTCACCAACATCCTCAAAATGTTCATTGCTATTCCTTTAACACAATGGCTTTATGGTTTAGCAATGTTATCTTCCCTCTGGATGTCAACAGTAACATGGCGAGGACTTACCTATAAAATTAAAAGTCCTTGGCATATTCGCTTAGTTGAATATCATCCTTATCAATGGTTAGATCAACCAATTGATCCGAAAATTTCTCTCTAGTCATACTCTTGATAGAAATTCAGAAGCTTCTCTGTAATTTGATTGGGAATTATAATTGGGAATTTTATTAATTATCAGCGCAGAAACCAACAGTTTCATGATAGTTGCTGCGTAAATCCTCAAACCAGCACATTCATGAAATAAGTGAACTACAAATGAAAAAACAACCCCTCCGCATTGCCTTATTTACAGGTTTATATGCTCCTTTTTTAACAGGAGTATCCGTTGCTGTACATCAGCGCGTCCATTGGTTACTTGAACAAGGACACGAAGTTTTTCTCATTCATCCACAGATCAACAATAAGTACAGTCAACAAATTGGAAATCGTCCCATGTCGGGATTAGAAGAACTACAATCTTTTCCCAACTTTTCATCTTATGCTTTCCCCACAGAACCGCTAATATTCTATAAATCTCTACCTCAACCATTGCACTATCGTCATTGGAGCGATACTAAATTACTGGAAAAGTTTCAGCCTGACATCATCGTCGTTGAAGAAGCAGCCCAAATGAGAGGGCTATATTCAGTTTTCCTACAAGGTTATGGACGACCAGTAGGAGTTGATTACGCCAAACGCACTAAAACCCCCATCATCTCCGTTTTTCATACCGATATCGTCGCCTATATTCGATATTATTTAGGTGATTTTCTATTCGGATTGATGCGTCCCATAATTCCATTATTAGTTAAGCAATTTAGTAATGCTTACACCCTCAATATATTTTCTTCTAGGGAACAACTTTCCAAGTACCAAAAACTAGAATGTCTACGCGGTGAATACGTCCCCTATCAAGGAATTAACTGTGAAAAATTCCATCCCCGCAACATCTGTTATGATCCAATTCCTAACGATAAAAGACCTACAATTTTATTTGTAGGACGCATCACTGCCGAGAAAAATGTCACACAACTTTTAGATGCTTATCCCTTGATAGCTGCTCAAATTCCTGATGTTCATTTAGTCATAGTTGGTAGCGGTCCATTAGATCAAGAAATTCGTCGTCGCGCTCAAAAATTCCTCCACGGTGTAACGCTTTGGGGTGAATCTCACGGTACTGAACTTTTGGGATGGTTCGCTCGAGCAGATGTTTTTATTAACCCTTCAGTAACAGAAAACTTCTGCACTACAAATAACGAAGCTTTAGCATCAGGAACTCCTGTAGTCGCTGCTATGGCTCCCTCTACTGCTGAACAAGTAATAGTTGGTTATAATGGCTTTCTTGCTGAAGCTAATAACCCCAAAGATTTTGCTGACAAGATAATTGCAATACTGCAAAATCCTGACCTCAAAGCCCAATTATCCGCACAAGCTCGTCCTTCTATCTTAGAGTTTGATTGGTCAGTATGTAGCCAAAAATTTGAAGATAAGCTGTACCAGTTAGTTGGTATAACCCAAATAGTTGAGTCTTCCTCATAATTATTAGCACCCACAGGTTAAAAAAAAGCCAATTTGGCTACATATCTTTGATTATGTTTGGTAGAGTATTCCAGTAATTGACCTGTGGGCTTTTAGGTTACAAGTTGGAGACATGAGCTTTGCCACGGTTTTATCAGCAGAGACATGACCTACTCTCACTGTTGATCATCCTGGTATTGCCCTCAACTGTGCCTAAAAATCTTTAGACCTCATAAGTCATGACTTATGGGGTTTTTATTATCCAAAAAATCTCAGTATTCACCTATTACTACTCAGCAGTCAGCTTTTTAATTAATATTCTTCTTTGTTTTTTTTGTTTTTTTTCAACATCCTTACTCCTCAATCCTCACTCCTGAATGACCACAAAATTACAGACAAAATTCCTGTAATTTTGTCTCAAGTTTTCGTGATTTCAATGCACTCTTATGTCAAGATTAAATTTTTAGCAACTACATAAACTAGAAAATCTGTTATTTCTCAGACATAATTACTGGGGTTATGTCTTAAGGATTACGCTCAGAGTCTTGATTTTTTATATTTTGTCAGCAAAAATACAAAGTAAGTCTAACATCTTGTAGGCTCTCTTGGTGACAACTTAACCTTATCCAATGTCCATAGTCCGCACTTGCGGACTTTTTTATTGCCTTCACGACACAAGGAGTTAAGTAAGTTGTTAACCAGCTACATTTTATATAAGTTCAACTACTTTGGCTTTTACCGTCGTTCTAATTGTCTCAAAAATTATGATTCATGGAATAAAAATTCCCAAAATCCTATAAAAACTCACCAAAATTCACACTATCTTTATCTTTAGTAAATATAAATTCAGAAATTTTACGGATAACGTATCAAGAAATATTGCGTAAAATAGCATATAAGTGTAATTTCCATTTAAATACTTAAATCTTGCGTTTAGGGAAGTTAAAAAAGAAATGATCCAAGTTCTCGATTCAAAATGAGGTTTCTTCCATCTGCTACTTGATCTCAGAGAGTTTGTATATTTTTTTATTCGGAAGTCCCTTACCTCATCCAACTTGTCAACCAACTGTCTTCAAACATATCAACAGGGTGTAAAGTATTAAATAGATCATCTCCTAGTTCAAATTTAAAACTACTTTTAAACAAGACCAAGCAAGTGCTGAACAAAACTAGTATAGAGAAAGAAAAGGTAATATTTATACCGTTAAAGCCACATATATTTTTGTCAATTTCCTGGTGCTTGCTAACTCCTGTGTGGCTAATATTAGATTCTCTAGAGACTGACTTATTGATTACAAGGAACAAAGTATGACCAACTCAGAACTCGTGGAATCTCATAACTTACTGAATGAGTTTAAAACCTGTACTCAGTTTCAGTACAACGGTAAATTAAATATTAAAAGCTCCAAAGGCCGTCAATGGGCTTTTTACTATCGTCTCGGACGGATAGTTTGGGCAACTGGTGGGACTCATCCCTTCAGACGCTGGCGCAGACAAATGGCGCAGCATTGTCCTGAGATTGATTTAGACAAGATTCGCTGTCGCTCTGAGGATTTTGCTATAGATTACTGGGATTATCATCTCTTGGATATCTTATACAAAAGGCAAAAAATCCAACGAGAACAAATTCAAGCTATTGTCGAAGGCACAATTGCAGAACTATTTTTTGATTTAGCCCAGGAGGTTGATTTTCATGCTGTAACTAGTCATTTCAGCCATGATGTAGTTTTAGATATGCCTATGAGTTTCACAAGTGCAGATATGTCAATCAAACAGATGCAAGACTCATGGGCAATTTGGTCACAAGTCGGTTTAGCCAATGTTTCTCCCAACTCATCACCTGTCCTACGGCGGCCAGAGCAACTCGAACAGATGGTGAGTCCATCTGTGTACAAAAACTTTGTCAATTTAATTAATGGCAAATACACTCTGCGAGAACTCGCCATCAAAATGAAACAGGATGTGATGCCTGTTGCTCGTTCCTTGCTTCCCTATATCCTCAAAGGCATTATTGAGTTAGTCGAAGTACCTGACCTACCTCTGCAAGTTGCAGATGGCGACCATCCTACCTCTGGACATTCTAGAAGTCGGATGAATCGAATTGCACCACTGATAGCTTGTGTTGATGATAGTCCTTTGGTGTGTAAAACTCTAGAGGATATTATCACCTCCAATGGATTTAGATTTACCAAGGTTCAAGATGCTATCCAAGCTTTACCTGTTCTGATTCAAGAGAAGCCAGATTTAATTTTCTTGGATTTGATTATGCCAGTAGCCAGTGGTTACGAAATTTGCACTCAGTTACGGCGCATACCTGCTTTTGCTAGTACACCAGTAATTATCTTAACTGGCAATGATGGTCTTTTGGATCGAGTGCGTGCTAAAGTAGTTGGTTCAACAGATTTTATCTCCAAACCAATCGTGGCTGAACGAGTCATAGGTGTAATACGTAAATATTTACCTGTACAAGCTAACTCAACGGTTAAAAATATAGCTAATTTAGAAGCTTCTGGATAGGTGATGTTTACTTTACAAGTATCTCTTGTTTGATAAAATATACTTATGATACCAAAAAAATTACAGCCTAGTTGTTTTTGTCCTCAATTAGACGTTTTCAGAAGTTTTAAAATAAAGTTAAATCATGAACTTAAATGGTTGTAAACTTATGTTTAATACGTAACTTTCCTAATGGAAATATCTATACAATGATTGAAGATATAATAACCATACAGGCTAGTGTTATTTTCATCTGTCTGAATTGCTCCCTCTAAGTCTTTGTTTCCAAGTTGAAAAACATAATTTTAATAGGTAGTTACCATGAGTACTGTTTTAGTGGTTGAAGATGGTTTGACTGATATGGAAATTATCAGCGGTTACTTACGACAAGCAGGTTATTCTGTAATTTCTGCCGTCAGCAGTGAAGAGGCACAACAAAAACTTGATACAAATAAACCTGATGTTATTCTATTGGATGTAATTTTACCAGGTAAAAGCGGTTTTGAGATTTGTCGAGAACTACAAAATAACCCTAATACTAGCCAAATACCTGTGGTTTTTTGTTCTACTAAAAATAGTGAAGTAGATAAGATTTGGGGTAATATGTTGGGCGCTAAAGCTTACCTATCCAAACCAATAGATAAGGAAGAATTAGAAAAAACTTTGAAAACATTAACCAACAAGTAAAAAAAATATTTAAGGAGTCAGGAGTAAAATTAGCTTGGTGTATAGGTTTCAATTTAAAGTCTGTACCTAATTGATCTGCAATCTGCTGTATTTAATTGATTCAAAAAGAAATAGTCACTATTTATCATTGAGTTTAAATCATTAAATAGTGGCGAAAACCCTATCTAAATAAAAAGGAAATTGACTTTGGAAACCAAACAAAAATTCTTAAGTTTTAATTTGGGATCACGAGATCAAGCTGTAATTGATTTACAACATATTTCAGAGGTATTACGTATATCCCTGGCGGAAATTTGCGTAGTTCCACAGATGCCAAATTGTGTTTTAGGTATTTATAGTTGGCGTGGGGAAATGCTGTGGATGGTTGATATAGAGGAAATGTTAGGTTATCCACCGCTTTTACAAGGTTCAAATTTACTGACAAAAATCATGGCAATTGTGCTAGAAAAAGACGGTAAATATTTGGGGCTGTTGGTGCGCCAATTAACAGATATTGAGTGGATGGATACTCAACAAATGAAAATTCCCTCTCCTGAGCTATTTTACCCAGCAATGTCAGGTTATTTGCAAGGATACTTTACTAATGGTTCAGAACAGATGATTTTCAATTTAGATGCTTTAGCAATTATACAATCGCCAATGTGGGGGAGTCATAACTAACAAATGTTGTTGTAACAAGTAATAAAACTGATAATTCAGTTAATTGGCATCTTATTATTTAAGTAATTTTTTTGTTCAAAATTTCCAGTTATTAGTAGCTAAAAAAGTATTGAGGATAGGTCAATGACAACATTATATCAAAGTAATGAAGACAGAGGAAATATCTTTGGTGAGGTAGAAAAATCGGATAAACAAAATGGCAGTACACTAGAAAAGTTTGCTCGCAATGATGGGGCTAAAACTAATACTATTGCCCAGGAATTTAAAGCTTGGCGGCAACGCTTCCAGTATATAACCTCGCAAATGGGGAAAGCACAAGACCTAGATTCTTTACTAAAGGTAACTGTAGCGCAAGTTAGGGATAAGATTGGTGGCGATCGCGCCTTGATTTATCAATTTACTAACTCGGATACTGGTACAGTTTTAGTAGAATCAAGAACCACGGGTTGGACACCATCTTTAGGCGAAAATCTGCCAGCAATTTTGTTTGGTTTATATACAAATCAAGATTACATAGAACCAGTAACCATAGACGATATTAATCAAATTCAAGCTACTCCCTATCAAAAACAACTACTAGATAAATTTCAAGTTAAAGCTAGTTTAAGTCTACCAATTTCAAGAAATAATCAAGTATGGGGCTTGTTGGTACTCCAGAGTTGTGGATCAGAGCGTCAATGGCAAGAGGCAGAAATTACACTACTGTCGCAAATAAGCACAGAAATTACCTACAGATTGCAGAGTTTTAAATTACAAAAAGAACTGCAACAGTCAGGACTAGCCAAAAAATCAGCAGCTAAAGTTATCAGCAAGATTTTACAACAGCCAGATGTAGATAAAATCTTTCAAACCACCACTCAAGAAGTCAGACAATTACTAAAATGCGATCGCGTGGGTGTGTATCGTTTTGAGCAAGATTGGAGTGGTAAATTTGTTTCTGAGTCAGTAGGCAACAACTGGACAAAAGTCGTCACACCTGATTATAAAATGGTGTGGGAAGATACCCACCTACAAGAAACCAAAGGTGGACGATATGCTCAAGGTGAAACATTTGTTGTCAATGACACCTATAAAATCGGTCTAGCTCAGTGCCATATTGACATCTTAGAACAATTTGAAGCTAAAGCTTATATAATTGCTCCCATCTTCTCTGGAGAAAAATTATGGGGTTTACTAGCAGCTTATCAAAATACAGGGTCACGGGAATGGCAAGATTGGGAAGTGAGCTTTTTAAATCAGATTGGCTTGCAATTTGGTGTAGCTATTTCCCAAGGAGAATACTTAGAAAAAGTACAAAAACAATCTGATCAACTAGCGCAGATTGCTAAACAAGAAAAAGCCTTAACCAAGATAGTCAACCGGATTCGTCAATCTTCCGATTTAGAAGAAATCTTCAAAACCACCACACAGGAAGCACGTCAGGCACTCAAATGCGATCGCGTTGCTATTTATCGCTTCAATCCAGATTGGAGTGGTAATTTTATCGCTGAATCAGTAGCAACAGGATGGGTAAAACTTGTTGGTAGTGATATCAATACCTTGGTTGAAGATACTTATTTCCAAGAAACCAAAGGCGCGAGATTTGCTAAAGGTGAAAACCTGTGGGTAAATGATATCTATCAGGAAAATATTACCCCCTGTTACCTAGAACTATTAGAAACGTTTGAAGCCAAAGCTTATGTTAATGTTCCCATCTTCTTTGGCGATCAATTGTGGGGATTGTTGGCAGCTTATCAAAATTCCGAAACCCGTGAATGGCAAACCTCGGAAGTCAACTTCTTGACTCAAATAGCTTTGCAGTTCAACTTAGCAAAATCACAAATAGACTATTTAGAAACAGTCAAATTAAAAAATGAAGAACTAGCAAAAATAGCTGAACAAGAAAAAAGCATCAACAAGATAGTCAACCGCATTCGTCAAGCGAGAGATGTAGATGAAATATTCGTCACCACCACTCAAGAAGTCCGTCAGGCGTTACGTTGCGATCGCGTCGCTGTTTATCAATTCCATCCAGATTGGAGCGGACAATTTATAGCTGAATCAGTAGCTAGTGGCTGGATAAAAGTTGCCACTGCTGACTTTAAAATGGTATGGGAAGATAGCCACTTACAAGAAACCCAAGGTGGTAGATATGCCAAAGGCGAATCCTTGGCAGTTAATAACATCTATCAAGCCGGTCACGCTCAATGTCACTTGGAAATTTTAGAACAGATAGAAGCCAAAGCTTACATAATAGTTCCGATCTTTTATGGAGAAAAATTGTGGGGATTATTGGCAGCTTATCAAAACAGTAGCACCCGTGAATGGCAAACCAGAGAAGTCAAATTTTTAGAGCAGATTGGCTTGCAATTTAGTTTAGCGAAATCACAGATAGATTATATAGATCAAGTACAATCGCAATCTCAAGAAATTAGTCAGATTGCCGAACAAGAGAAAACCCTCAACAAAATAGTTAACCGTATCCGCCAATCCTTTGATTTAGAAGACATCTTCAAAGCAGCTACTCAAGAAGTTCGTCAGGCGTTACGTTGCGATCGCGTCGCTGTTTATCAATTCCATCCAGATTGGAGCGGACAATTTATAGCTGAATCAGTAGCTAGTGGCTGGATAAAAGTTGCCACTGCTGACTTTAAAATGGTATGGGAAGATAGCCACTTACAAGAAACCCAAGGTGGTAGATATGCCAAAGGTGAATCCTTGGCAGTTAATAACATCTATCAAGCTGGTCACGCTCAATGTCACTTGGAAATTTTAGAACAGATAGAAGCCAAAGCTTACATAATAGTTCCGATCTTTTATGGAGAAAAATTATGGGGATTATTGGCAGCTTATCAAAACAGTAGCACCCGTGAATGGCAACGCCGAGAAGTCAACTTTTTAGAACAGATTGGCTTGCAAATTAGTTTAGCAAAATCACAGATAGATTATCTAGAACAAGTACAATCTAAATCAGAGAAACTAGCGCAGATCGCCGAACAAGAAAAAGCCTTTAGTAAGATAGTTAACCGCATCCGTCAATCTTCAGATGTAGAAGAAATCTTCAAAACCACCACCCAAGAAGTCAGACAACTACTAAAATGCGATCGCGCCGTCGTTTATCAATTTACATCTGATTGGGGAGGAGAATTTGTAGCTGAATCAGTAGCTAGTGGTTGGGTAAAACTTGTAGGACCTGGTCTTAAAACCACCTTAAACGACCCTTGCTTACAAGACAACGAAGGTGGACGCTATAAAAAAGGTGATGCTTTAGTAGTCAACGACATTTATAAAGCTACCCTTGATCCTTGCTACATAGAAATCATCGAAAAATATGAAGCCAGAGGATATATCATTACTCCCATCTTATTTGGCGATAAACTCTGGGGATTACTGGCAGCTTATCAAAACTCCGCCCCCCGTCAATGGGAAGAATCAGAAATTAACTTGTTGTCACGAATCGCAGACCAATTAGGACTGGCTTTACAACAAGCAGAATACCTAAAACAACTGCAAACTCAATCTGCCCAACTATCAGAAGCCGCCCAACGGGAAAAAGCCGCCAAAGAATTACTACAACAAAGGTCAATTCAACTACTCAGAGCCATTAGTCCCGCCCTTAGCGGTGATTTAACAGTCCGCGCTCCCATTACAGAAGACGAATTAGGCACAATTGCGGATGCTTACAATGGCACACTGCAAGCATTACAGCAAATCGTTATTCAGGTACAAACATCTTCCCAACAAGTTGCCCAAACCTCTATCAATAGCAGTTCTTCCTTAGTAGGATTAACTGATTTAGCAAAAGAACAGTCCGACGAAATTAGCCAAGCATTACGGGATTTGCAACAGATGGTAGATGCTACCCAAGCCGTCGTAGCCAACGCCCAACTAGTGCAAATGGCAGTACAACAAGCCAACAAAACTGTAGATTCTGGTGATACAGCCATGAACCAAACAGTAAATGCTATTCAGGCCATTCGGGAAACCGTCGCCCAAACTAGCAAAAAGATTAAACGCCTGAGTGAATCATCCCAAAAAATCTCTAAAGTCGTGAATTTGATTAGCAACTTTGCCTCACAAACCAACGTACTAGCTTTGAATGCTGCCATTGAAGCTACTCGCGCTGGTGAATATGGTAAAGGCTTTGCCGTGGTAGCAGATGAAGTTCGGTCTTTGTCTCGTCAGTCGGCAGCAGCTACCATCGAAATTGAAAAATTAGTCCAAGAAATTCAAGCAGAAACTGGGGAAGTTGCTGTGGCAATGGAAACAGGTATTCAACAAGTTGTGGAAGGAACAAACTTAGTTAGTCAAACCCGCCAAAACTTGAACGCCATTGTTTCCGCGACTGCGGAAATTAGTCAACTCATTGAGTGCATTACTGAAGCCACCCAAAAACAAATGGAACAATCGGTAACAGTAACAACATCCATGAATGATGTAGCTGCAATTGCTAATAAAACCTTTGGTGAATCTCAAGAAATTGCTGCGGTCTTCCAAAACCTATCAGAAATGGCTCAAGCTCTCTTAACAACCGCTGGTAAGTTTAAAGTCAAATAAAAGATAGGGAATGGGGAAGGGAACAGGGAACAAATTTATTGTTATTATCCTGCCTCCTACCTTCTGCCTCCTGCCTCCTGCCTCCTGCCCCCTGCCTCCTGCCTCCTGCCTCCTGACTCCTGACTCCTGACTCTTATGATTACAGATACTGAAATTCGTGAACAAGGCTATGCTTACTTTTTAGCCGAAGCACCAGAATTATTACAAGCAATTGAACAAGATTTATTTAGCTTTTTAGAAGACCATAGCACCAAAAAAGTACATAACTTAATGCGGGCGACTCATACAATTAAAGGAGGAGCAGCTACGGTTGGGCTAGATACAATCAAGATGATCGCCCATTCTTTAGAAGATATCTTTAAAGCTTTATATAGTCCTGATGTAGTTATAGATACTGAATTGCAAACCCTCCTACTAGAAGCTTACGAATGTCTTCAGTTGGCTGTCACCGCAGAATTGACATCAAATAATATTGATAGTGAAGGAATTATACAAAGGGCAAGTTCGGCATTTGCACAATTACAAACAAAATTAGGTGATGCTTTTGGGGCTGAAGATCATATTCCTACTTCTGAAGAATTGGGATTTGATATTGTCCAATCTATTTTTGAAGTAGGCGTTACTCAACGCTTAGAAAGTATAGCTGATGCTATTAATCATTTACTCAATAATCAGGAATTAGCAGAGTTTTTAAACTCTCAACTTGAGGTATTTATAGGGTTAGCTGAATCTTTAAATTTACCTGGTTTCAAAGAATTGTCTCAGACAATTATGGCTGCATTAGTAGCTCATCCGCAGGAAGTACATGAAGTAGCGGAAATTGCCTTAGCTGATTTACAAGCGGCACAAAAAGCAGTTTTAGCTGGCGATCGCACATCCGGGGGTTCACCTTCTGCTGCTTTAAAAGCACTAACCCTGGCAGAAAAAGAAGGAGAACCAGAGGTAGAAAAAAAACAATCACCTGTTACACCCACTAATAGTTCCTTGGCTACAGTCCCCAAAAATGAGTCAGGAATTAGCCATAACAATAACTCTTTCGCTCACATATTTTTCCATATTACTAGAGAATTTTATCAATTTTTAATTACATCTGGTGACAGAGAACATGAGCCTTTGAAACCAGCAAATGCCAAATTTTACTTAAAAGTAATTCGCTATATTTTTGGCTGGTTTAATCACCAAAGACAAATACCAGAATCAGAACTGAGTTTAGATTTATTAATTTCTGAAAAACATCAAGATGATGCTAGAGAATATGTGAAAAATTGGATAAATCAATTTTTAGATTCTATTAGGGAGGAACAGGATCAAGAGAACCTTTGTCTTTATCGTCGCGGTGTGATATTAATAATTATCCTCACTGTTGCTGAATTTGAGTATTCAGTTAAACAAGATGATCATGCTATTTCAATTATTAACTCACTCAAGAAACAAATCCGTCAACTAGGAAAAGAATATAAAAAATATCCTGCCGTCACAGAGGAAGAAAAAAAATGGCTTGATCGTCCCAAGTTACAAGAATTATTAGTTATTAAAGAAATATCTGCCCCTGTGGTTAATAACACTGACTATAATCTCGTAGAGGAAATATGGGGAGGAGAGCCTATACAAGAAACATCTGAAGAATCTTTGATAAACCATACCGCCGAAGAAGTTAAAAATGATAATTATTTAGAAAGTGTAACATCATCAGTTGTGAGTAATCAGGTATTTACAAATGATACTGATTCAGATTATGAAGTGATTACTGATGACACAGAAACAAAAAATAGAGAACTAGAAGATAAATCCCCAGCATCCCCCAATAAAAATTCCCGACAATCTTCATTTGTGCGTGTAGACGTAGAGGGATTAGAACGCCTCAATTACTTAACAGGGGAATTACTGATTTACCAAAAACGACGCACTTTATATGATGAACAAATTATCGAATTAATTGAGCAATTAAGTAAGAAAATCAGCCAGCATCAAGCAACTTTACAACAATTATGTGATTTGCCTTTGCAGGGAAATAATTTTTCTATAGCAACCAAGCAAAAAGTTTCTGCTGTACAATTTGATGCTTTAGAAATGGATGTTTATACAGAATTTAATTTAACATTACATGAAGCACTAGAAGAAACGCTGCAACTACAAGAAACTGCGGATTCTCTAGAATTACTAAGCAGACAATCTGCACAAATTAGTGAGAAAAAATATAATTTAACTCTGAGCATTATAGAGAACCTAGCAGAAGCAAGAATGCTACCTTTAGGAATCATATTAAATCGCTTTCCGCAAATGGTCAGCAATCTAGCAAATGTTTATGCAAAAAGTGTAAAATTAAAACTTACTGGCACAGAAGTTCTCATAGATAAAGCCATTGCCGAAAAACTCTATGATCCTTTATTGCAATTAGTTCGTAACGCTTTTGATCATGGGATTGAATCACCAGAAAAACGCTGTGAACGTGGTAAAAACGAACAAGGTTTAATAGAAATATGCGCCTATCATAAAGGAAATCAAACTATTATTGAAGTTAGAGATGATGGTCAAGGTTTAAATTTAGAAAGTATTAGAAAAAGAGCTATTGATCTGAATCTGATCCCAGATGATGACAACCCTCAATATTATCATCATCAAACTGAATCAGAACTGATCGATCTCATGTTTTCACCTGGATTTTCTACCGCTGTTAAGGTGAGTGAAATTTCTGGACGGGGTATGGGGTTAGATATTGTCCGTACTCAGTTACAATCACTTAATGGCGCGATTTCCGTGCAATCATCGCCGAATCAAGGAACAACATTTATACTGAAAATCCCCTTTTCTATGACCACAGATAAATTAATGCTAGTCCAATCTGGGGGTATTGTTTATGCTTTACTACTAGATAGTATTGAAAAAATATTAATTCCCTCGGAACAGCAAATCCAAGAATTTGAAGGCAAACAAATTTTATATTGGCATTCTGGTGAAGAAGAAATTGTTGTTAACCTTGTTAAACTTGAAAGTTTAGTGTATTACAATGGTTCAGTTGTAGGCAGCAATTATTTAAATAATATACCCAGAACTGCTGATACAGAAATAATGAAAAATCCTGTGTTGCTGCTCAGACGCAATCAAGGGTTTTTGGGTTTAGAAGTTGACCAAATTATTGGGGAACAAGAATTAGTAATTAGACCTTTAGGTATTGTGATTACTCCACCAAAATATATTTATGGTTGTAGTAGTTTAGCGAATGGCAATTTGATTTTAGTGATTGATGGAACTATGTTGATAGATGCTCAACAGATGCAGGCCACACTGGATGTTAGAACTTTACCAACAAATTCTGAATCTCACAAACAAGCTTTGCTGATGTTGAATGATTATCATGATCAGAAATCTATATCATCATCTACACCAGCAAATGATTCTACACCGCTACTAGGTGCATCTGATTCCGTCAAAAAAATCGAATCTTCTGCAAATTCTGCTTTAGCAATCACGTCAAAATTGCCAAAAGTAGTGTTAATTATAGATGATGCTATTAGTGTCCGGCAAACTCTGGCTTTGACTTTACAAAAGTATGGTTATCAAGTTGTTTCAGCCCAAAATGGTGTAGAAGCTTTGGAACAGTTGGAGAGACATTCAGAAATTGAAGTGATCATTTCTGATTTGGAAATGCCTCGAATGAATGGATTTGAATTATTAAGTCATATTCGCCAAAATCCAGAATGGTCTCAAAAACCAGTGATGATTTTGACTTCTCGGAGTTCGGAAAAACATCGTCAGTTAGCGCAAGAATTAGGTGCAACTGCTTATTTTACTAAGCCTTATTTAGAGCATGAGCTTCTTTCTACTGTGGAGAGTTTAGCTAACAGTGATGGTGGTAGTGTAATACAGCAGTTTCCGTTTTTATAATGATAAAACACTTGTAGCGCAGGCATCTTGCCTGCTCATGGTGTACCTCATGTAGATAGAATGTGCTGTATGTGTATTTCACTCAGATTAAATATACTGTAAAAAAAATTAAGATGTTTAATATGCACGTTCTTGTTTAGGAGGTGTGTGTTCTTCCCCTGTGGGGTTATCCAAAACAAAACCTCGAAAAAATAGACCAGCACAGACAACAACACTCATGGTAATCACAGCAACTACGACAGTAATTATTCTTAAAGGAAAGGTCTTTTGCTGAGGAATAACTTGTTGTGAAAGATGTAAAGTGGTATTTTGTAGAGGTGTAACCTGTTGTGAAAAATGTATGTTTGTCTGGTTGAGAGAAGAAAGTGCTTGCAGTTTTTCCACGAATGATCTTTTACATATTCAAGACCTTCAGGAATATAAGTTAAAAGTTTTTGTATTTTGTTAATAGAATCGGTATACTCTGGAGAATCTACGGAAATGACTTGCTTGGGTGTTGTTTGGGATGATGTGTTATCTGTATTTTGCTGTTGAGCTAAAACTACATAATTCGTAGTTACAATAAAGGCAGTGCTTGTGACAACACTAATAGTTTTCCGAATCAATTTAAACATGGATTTTCTCAACAGTAAACAATAATTTTGAAGACCAACGCAGATAATTAAACTATCAGTTTTAGCAAAATAGGCTTACTTTATATACGCTCCCTGCTTATCCTGTGTTGCAAATAGGGAAAAAATTTTTTTGACACCTATACCAAACCCGCGAGATAGGGAAAGGAGAGCGATCGCTCTTTTCTCCGTAGGTATTGCACGCTAGTATAACAATTACCAATACATATCATACTACGTAATTTCTGATTTTTATAACTGTGTAGAAATACTCACAACTGTGTATAATACGGACTAATTTATAAATTAAATACAAAAAATAATTACTCAGTATATAGTGGAGATACAGATTCAGCATAGTTAAAAAATTGCGTAGGGTAATTCATGAATTACCTCTACTTTTGTTCTGTTTTGCGTAAGTCCTCAGCTATACTAAACCCACAAGAATAGCGATGTCTAAGCAGAGCGATCGCACTTAAATCAAACCTTACTACAATGGAACAAAGTGATATTGCAATGAGGTAAGCTGTTGTGTGTTTAATTTGTATAACTGTTGAGGGCTGTTTTTTCCTAACCATAACTGTCCATCTTTTATTGATATAAAACCCCAACTTCTGTAAACATTCAAAATTAATGTTACTAATCAAGATAACTTTCCCGCTACTTCTTTATTTTGTAAGTATTCAGCTATAGCACTTGTTTCCAGATCCCCGAATTATAAGATAGATTTATCCTTTCCGAATACAATCAATCAAAGAAGTCGGGGATCTTATCACCTCACCTGAATCCTTACTTTATTTTTTATCCTGGATTTATCTTCATTTTAGCGGGTGATTGAGAGAAAGCGATCTGACGACGTTCATAAATCGTATTTTTATTAGTTTATGGGACACCAACAATTCCTAATCCTGCCATTTGACGAATATGATCATCAAAAGCGAATACCTTAAATATTTGTAAGCGATGAGCCATAACTAAAATAGAACAATCTGTGTAACTCCATTTTTTGTCATTGTACTTACAGAAAGCTTCCCATATTGCCAGATCATCGCTATCTGACACATTAATATAACGATGATCTTCTCTTAGTATTTGACCGACTTGAATTGAGGCTCGACTAGATACCTTGCTCCGAATCCAAGTTACAGTTTCATCGAATACCGATTCGAGAATAATCCAATTATTATAAGGATTTTCTAGGCAATATTTTTGAGCGATTTCGTGATGAGTTTCAGATTTAACAAAAAAGGCAATTAAAGCAGAAGTATCAACAATAATTTCTTTATCCACAATTTTTAATAAATAATTTCATCAATGTTTTCAGCGTAGTTAGTTATAACTTGACCCCGATTATCTTGTCCGATAATATATTTAGGCTCAGGTTGGACAATTTCTAAACTTCCACAAAGTTCCCAAGTACGAGTCTTAGTAATATCTGGTAATTCAGCTTGAACATAATTTTCCAAAGCTTTGATAACAATCTCTTGAACCGAGGATTTTTGTTCTTGCAAACGAGATATTAATTCGTCTGGAATTTCTATCAATATTTGAGTCATTGATAAACCTTAGAGATTAATGTTGTTTTACTAACATTATAGCCTGTTTTTGAATTATAACAACTAGACGCAAACGCGATCGCTTGAATCAGTTACCGAAAGGCTAACAACTGTTTACTGATTCAGGTGATTCGCCAGAAGTCCAGAAAACAAGTTTCGTGAAGAAACCAGTTTTCTAGATATTGTCACAGAAGGAAATTTTGGCACGCTTACTTTTGTTCTGTTTTGCGTAAGTCCTGACCTATATCAAACCTACGAGAATAGCGATCGCTCCCAGTAAGGAATGACTAATAATGACACTATATAAATTACCAAACTTGGCGTAGTTCCATCCCCAAATTATACCGATAATAAATGTAAATACCAGCGTGAGTATATCTCTATAAATCAGATGCACAAAACTGTAAAGTAAGGTAGAAAGTATAATCTGTACCCAAGTTGTAAATTTTGCTCTCTTAAAAATAGCAAATAAAAACCCCCGATATAGAAACTCTTGTATAGGGGAAGATATAGCGACAAAGAAAAGGTAAAATAGCCATTGATATGCGGAGTTATCTAAACGTGATCCATGAGTCAAATAATAAATAAACATTAACCCAGTAAAGATTAATGTTGGTAAGGCGATCGCTTGCAGAGATTTTTCTAAGTTATTATTTGTAAATCCCAATTCTACAGGAGAAAATCGGTATAAATAGGCGATCGCTACTACCATTATAGCCGCCAAAATTAACACATAAAAACGCCAGGAAAAAGGAATTAATTCTAAAAATACAAGTAAAACTGGGAGAATGTATGTCAAAAATACAATGATAATTACTTTTTTTCGTTCTTGATAGAGTTCCTGATTTGCCATATTTAATCATCACATCAGTAAGTATTCAGCTATAGCACTTATTCATACCCAGATCCCCGACTTCTGATATCAATTTATAATTTGTGGACACAATAAATAAAAGAAGTCGGGGATCTTATATTTAATCATCACCTACTCGCAAATCAATCCAACGCACAAGTAAGCAAAATAAAGGAGCAAAAAACACGATACTTGCAAACCAAGGAGTTAAAGGATTGGTACTGTTCATTCCAAACAAGTGATCAATAATAGAAACACCAAAAATACTACTTAACACAGTAAAACCTAAACTACCTAATAAGAATGACAACAAAATAGGCTGATATTTTTGGGTAGCACTTTTGTATATACTGCTAATAGTGGTGAAAAATAAGATGGCAATAATCGCATAGGTAATTACATTAATTCCGGCTAGAGTACCTCGGAAATCATAGGAAAATAACAGACTTTTGGTATGTTGGATGCTGTAGCTTTGAAAAGGCAACCATAGGAGAATACCCAACTCACAAATAATCAGATAAGTGAGGTATTTATTTTTATTGAAGATGGAATCTGGAGCAAAAATAATATTTGATACCAGTGCTACAAGTTGAACCCCACAAGCAACAATACTGACAAAATTGAGAACGTAAAACCATCTACTTAGGGAGAAATATTGATGATTTTGTTGCCAAACTTGATAGGAGGTAGCAATTCTTAAAAGTCCTTGAAATCCTGTTCTATTATTGCTTTTTTGTAGTCGTTTAATGGCTGGTTCTAATTCAGATTTTTTGATGATTAAATTTCCTTGGTCGTCAAAAGCCTGATCAATATTAAAAATGTCTTGGGGAATACTTTTGATCTGTGATTCTGAAGTTCCCCAATCTAAATACAGTGTTTTTAGGTTTTCAGCTTTAATTGTTGTCATTGCTTGGGAATTAAATTCTAAAAACATCATGCGATCGCCATTAAGCTCAAAAAACAACGCCCCCAAAGTGATAAAAATTGTCACCAATGTTAAAATTAAAAAAGACCGAGTTTGTACTCGAATCATACAATGCGCTCTATAAGCTGCAAATAGAGACATCCAAAGAAACAGAGAAGGATAAATGATAATATGGGGGTAAAGTTGAGCGTAAAGTGTTAAAGTTTCCCGGCCATTAAATTCAGTCAATATACCAAGAGGTAGACAAATAAGCATGGCGATCGCTATTATCCCTAAAAATATTTCCCATTGCCAAGATAACCTTCTTTCAGAAAATAAACGATTCCAAGTTACCTCTTTAGCTAAGGGGTTAGCAACAATTACAGGAAGCCAACTTTTACCGGGTTCAAATTTTTTTTGTAACTGTTGTCTAGCATAATTCATGGCTGCAAATAAAGAGCGATCTTGTACAAATGCCTCCAAAAAATGCCTTAATAATTCTCTAGCTACGGTAGATTCAACCCTTTCCCGCATGACAATACAATAAGGCAAAGATAGCTCAGTTAATTGATTTGCTAATCCCAAACCATCACAAGAATTAAAGATAGCTATTTGTAATCTTTTCTGAATTGCACCTGTTAATAAATCTTTCAATTCAGCAATTTCAATAATTCCTTCTTTGCCATCGGTGGGATTAATTTGAATCCGTCCAATACGTCCATTGCGATCGCTCTCACTATGGCCAGCAAAAAAGAAAATGTGCCAACCTTGACTATCTTGTAATTTCTCTTCTAACTGTTTGCGTGTAGGTTCTCTAAGAATATGAGGATCTCCACCATGTTGTCGCAAACTTTTAATAAAATTGATCTCTTCTGCAAAATCAAGTTTTTCATCACCAAATACCACCAATATCCGAGCAGTTGCTTTTAATTGTGGGGTTTGCTTTTGTGTCAACCGTTTAAAATTAGTAGCACTAATGGCAACTTCTACACCACTGCTAGTATACCCTGCTAAAGTGTCCCATTCTTGCCAAGGAAGTCCCCGTAATTCTCGATCTTCTGTTTGGATAATAATTTGAACTTCATCTTTTTGAGTTATTTTCTCCCTAAATTTTTGCAAAACCAAACTCACACGGGGATCTGGTTGTCCATTTTCATCAACCCAACCGTCTCTACCTAACCATTTGTTTAATTCTGCTTTTAAAGAATTAGCTAATTCTGTGAGATTAATTACTCCAGAAGTCCGATTTTCTCGATTTTTGATAACTTTGCGATCGCCTTGCAAACCAATATAATATTGCCAATCTTTAAACTTGTTTGATAAAGATTTTGGGAGAGGAGAAAGAAAAGAAACCAGTTCTTCTATTTGTCCATGTTGATCATAAATTGCAAGGGTGACTGGTAAAACTTCAGTATTATTCAGTTGCACCCTACCACCAATTTTAAAGGAGATTTTCCAAGTCATAGAAACTCCTGTTTAAGCAATAAAATATTCTCTAACAAAGGTTTCTCCTAACCGCAATTCTACCCAAAATTCCTCATTTGGAGATAATTCTAGCCATATATCTATCAAATCTCCAGATTCATTTACTGTTTTTGTATAAATATCAGATTCGTCTGGTACACTCACCTGCATACCCATAGGTAAAAAAGTATTTTCACTCTGGACAATGACTCTAACAGTAACTAATTCCTCACTGTTTTGGGAAACAGAAAGCTGCATTTTAAATATTTGTCCTGCTAGGGGAATATTTTTCTTGCAGGTAGCATTTCTCAGATCCCGCGTTGCAGGTTGCCAATCTCCTTCATAAATATTATTCAACCAATTTCTTAAATAAGTAATTTTTTTTTCTGTAAATTCTAGGGATAGATCATCAATTTCTGCTGTTTGTGTTTGTCCTATTAAAGATGTTTCTTTATCAGATAAATAATCAATTAAATCATCCATAGATTGTAAATCGGTTATTTTTACTTCTTCATTAGCAGCTTCAGTATCAAAATCAGCTAAAAAACCTATTAACATGGCTTCTTTTTCTGAATCAGCAATTTCTATAAATAAATAGCCGATGTTATTACTTGAAATATCAGATGGTAAAATTATTTTTTCTTGTTCTTTGACGATGACACAACATTCTAAATTACCCAATCCTGATAATTCTAATTCGTTAGCTTCACTCCATAAACGTTGACTTGCATTCCATCTTTCTGGGCGATTGAGATTAGTCTGAAAACCAAGTATCTGAAAATAAGCATCAGCAACAAATACAGCTAAGGTATTCAAATAAATTCTTTGTTGTATATTTGGTGCAAAATATTGTGCTGCATAAGCTCTAGCTTGGTGACGAAATGATGCACTAATGGGAAAGGGAATAGCTAAATCATGTAATACATTTAGTTTATCGTTCATAGTTTTATTCTCCCAATAATTTTTGATTTTCTTCTAACCATTTTTGCAGCAATGGTTCACATTTTCTATTCCAATGGGATCTCAGCGAACCCTGCGGTGATCCAACTTCATCAGCTATTTCTTGCCATTTTTTTCCTTGGATACGGTTCAATTCAGCAAATAATTGACAGTTAGCTTTTGGGTTATCTCTGATGTGACAATCTTTAAGAAAATTATCAGGATCTTCTATAATCCATTGCTTAAATGATTCCCAAATTTGAGTGAGTAAAGTCGCATCTATGGGAGAAACTAAGTTATCTATCAGATCAATAGACATTTCATCATTTTCTAAGACAGACTGTATCCGCTTTTGATAACGCTTGACTTTTCTGGCGTTTCTTATTTCATCTCTGTACTTATTTATTAGACACCTGTTAAACCAGTGTAGAAATAATCCCTGTTCTGGATTATATTTCTCACATAATGTTTTACTAGATAAATCAACCAGAGTTTTTTGTAATGCTTCTTCATAAATATCCTTGTTGTTATCATTCCCTGCTGCTGGCCTCCAAATACGTCCTGATTTCAGGAGAGATCGGAGCAAATGGTTAATTGCTTTACGGTGCTGTGGAGTATTTTTGGGGTACTTGCAAGCTTCCATGACGAGGATTTGCAGGTGGAGGTTTAGATCATCCATACACTTATGAAGTTTTAGTAAGAACATCATTAAGTATAGAATAATCTCTACTATTATTTATACGAAGAATAATTAACTCCTGTTGCAAATATTTGTTTATATTTATTTATGGTTTTTTGGAGGGCGATCGCAGCGATCGCCCTGATCAGATATAATAATACCAATACTATTAACAAGTCTTGACTATGCAGATTAGTGAAGAAATTACAATCAAAGTTAGTCCTAACGTTGCTCAAGCCTATCAAAAAGCAACAGAACGGAAAAAGCAATCTTTGGTAACGCTGGTTAGTTTATTTTTACGAGAGGATCTGAATGAGGAAGTTGATTTTCTTGGTAAATTGATGGATGAGATTAGCGATAAAGCAGTTTCCAGAGGCTTAACACCAGAAATTTTGGAGACTATTCTGAATGAATAATCTCCCTAAATATGTCTTAGATACCAATATTATTGTTAGTGCTTTATTATTTAAAAATAGTCAACCGCGTCAAGCCTTAGATAAAGCTCGGCATCAAGGAAATATTTTGATGTCTGAATCTATTTGGCAAGAAATAATAGAAGTTTTGAGCAGACCAAAGTTTGAAAAGTATGTTACTGCAATTGAGAGAGAATTTTTTCTAGATTGGTTGGCTGAATCATTAGATTTTATTGAAATTAGCGAGACTATTGTTGCTTGTCGAGATGCTAAGGATGATAAATTTTTAGAGTTAGCTGTTAATGGCAATGCAGAACTAATCGTGAGTGGAGATGAAGATTTGTTAATTTTAAATCATTTTCAAGAAATTGCTATTGTGACAGTTAGACAATTTTTAGAGATGGAATAATCTCGGTTGATATTGGGTTTTGTTTATTCAACCAACCGAAAAGCGATCGCCTCTTACAAATTACTATCATTACTATCATCGCATTTTCAACACTATCCCAACCAAGCCCACGGACAAGCGATCAGCAAAGATTAAGCCTTCTCTACAGTGATCGCTTGCTTGAGTAAGCTAGGGTAAAATTGGTAGATACTGGAGTAGATGGGATGCGATCGCTCTCAAAAATCTGACCTATTTTCCTGTCAACTCTCTAACTCGCTTTTGAATCAAACTGTGTTTTTCTACCCCTTCAAAAGCATAACGATTGTAACCACTGCGAGTAATTAAATCTTCCAAATAGCGAACCCGTTCTTGAGAAGATGGGTGAGTTGAAGCATAACTTTGACCACTAGAACCATAGCGTTCATGTAGAGTTTGCATAAAGCCACGCAAACCATCAGCAGCATAACCATAACTAGCTAGAGCGCGAGAACCAATAATATCAGATTGGCGTTCATTACCACGACTATAATCTCTACTCACCAAAGTAGTAAAAAAGTTTCCGAAGGGAATGACTGCTTTTAAATTAGCTAATAAGTGATCATTCGTAATACGTTGATAGCCATGAGAAAGAACCGCATGGCCAACTTCATGACCAATTAAACCCGCTAATTCCGCTTCAGATTTGGTATTAAGAATAGACCCAGTGTTGATAAATACTTTACCTCCTGGTAAAGCAAAAGCATTGAGAGAATCATCTTGGACGACATAAAACTCATAATTAAATTCACTTCGTCCCATCAACTTAGCAATATCCTGACCAATGGTATTGATATAACTTTGAACTATTTCATCTTGTACCAAGGGTAAGTTCTGTTTATATCCATTGGCAAATTGCTCTCCCATTGCTGATTCACCTTTAAGCATTAATTTGGCAAGTTCTACAGTTTGAAAAGCACTAGATTTAAAATCACCTGTCAATAATCCACCAAGACCACCCAAAATTGCTGTGGTAAGAATTTGATTATTCAACTCACCACGAAAACGCCCAAAATTTTTGTCGGCAATATTTACAAATTCGGCATTTTCTGAATGTTTGGGATTAACAATAGCAAACTGACGAGCAGCAATAGAAGCTTCTAACCACTGTTCATCTGCTTCTAAAATTTTAATTCTTGCCTTAGCCACATCTGGATTATAGGGAAATAAACTAGAGGCTCTTTCTAAAACTTCTCTGGCTTCTTTTGGCTTATTATATTTTTCCAATGCTTGCGCTAGTAAAATATGACCAGGTACAAATTCAGGATTTTTTTCGCTTAACAATTGTAGTGGTACGAATATTTTACTTTCTAAACCTTGTTGGAAACCTGCTTGTGCTTCGCGCCAATATACTTTACCTCCTGGTGACAATTGTTCTGGATCAGTTATCGGTTCTGGGAAATTGCTATTTTTGCTATCTTTAGCAAAAGGTTTTTTGACTTGACGATAAAGTTTTTCTGATTCTGTTCTTTTTCCTTGTTTGTAAAGTCTATCAGCTTTAAGTAAAGTTTCAAATTCTTTCTGGGAGTATTGGCTAGATTTGTTAGTATTGGCACTGATCAGATAATCTTTGAGATCATTTTCAGAAAGTTCATCTAAATTATCTTCAACCACTCTCAAATTATACTTACCTTGGCTTTGAGGTTGGTAGCTATTGACAACTACACGATAAGTATTTTGTTTGGGTAAGGTGACATGAAGAAATGAATTAGAACTATCTTCTCCCCGGTCGTCATTTTCAGCTAATTTATTACCTTGGGCATCAAGGAGCAGCAAATAGGTATCAAAGTCTTGACTTTCTAAGTAAATTTTGATTGATTGATTTTTAGAACCAGAAAAATTGTATTGGTCATACAAACTACCATCATCAGTGATTACTGAATCACCTGGTTTTATTGTTCCTTGTTTTTGGAGTAAGGTGGCTACAATCGGTGATTTTGATTTAGTGAAATTTGTAGTATTTTCAGGTTTCTTCCCTACTTTTTCACCTTGAAACAGTTTGTGATGTTGAAAGATTGGTGACTTATGGATATTTTCTGATTTCGTTGTGGGAGTAGCTGCTACCGATGGCGATATGGATAGGATTTTGAGATTGGGTAGTAGTAAGCTGGTGCTGGTGAATAGGATGCAGCCGAATAGTGCTAGTAATAATTGGTGTGTTTTTTTCATAGTTGTTGAGAACATGACAAGATAATTTCAGAATCCAAAGCAGTGAAAATTTTCGTTGTAATTTATATTGGCAAAATCAAATTCCTCTCTGGTAATTTTTTCTCTGATTACTTTTTGCGTATAAATGAGTCCTTGGGAAGCCCACAAACTCTATTGGGAGTCCAAACTCTGTGATATTCCTTCCATCCATCTTTGTTCTCCCATCCATCTTCTCGGTTGTTAGTCATAGCATCAAATGGTTTTGTATCCCAGTATGTATGAGTCTCTTCTTTGGGTGAACGGTAAATGGCTAGGTCAGGTGTTACCTCTGGAGCATATGCGTCTGGTGTTCCTGCACCTGGACCATTAGTTATTAATTTACCTCTATTATCGTAAGTACATTGTTGCCCTGGTCTGATCGTTTTTCCAGATCGAAGTTTAAAGTAACCTACTCGACTTGAATGAGAGCGAAAAGAGTAGGATGCGCCAGGGTGATAATCTTTACCAATAAGGCGTAATTTGCGGTCATCACCAGTGGATTCAACAAATATTGGGTCTCTGACAATGTCGAAACCTTTCTGATCTGGTCTTATACGAACCAGGGTTTTAGTCAATTCCCTGGCATCTCCTAAAGTACAAGGACAAGGATCAAGCCCTTCTTTCCAAGCTGGTTCTGCTTGAAGTTCTTGTGCTATGTCACGAGCTTCTTGAAGTTCTTTTGCTATGTCAGGAGCTTCTTGAAGTTCTTTTGCTATGTCAGGAGCTTCAGCAAGCTGAGAACCAGAACAAGATATTACATACTCCCATCTGGTATTTACATTGTCATTGCCAATTAATTTCACCCCCACATACTCTGCATTAGCTGGTAAATTAAAAGTTTGATTACCTTGACCAGATTGAGGCCCAACTCCAAAGATTTGTTTACCATCAAAATATAATTCTATTCTGTCGGGAATTACATAAAATTCAAATTTCAGGTTGACTTTTCTATTTGCACCTTTAGCAACTTGAAATAGATCAGTTCTAATTTCACTACCTCCACTTACACGCTGTTCTTCACACTGTACAGGAGGTCTACAATTTACCTCTTGTAACATGGGGTTTTTGGTACTAATATTACTTTTAATTGCTCCAGAACCAAAGGATATCGCCCAACCAACAGATTTAGTAGTTGGGGATTTACTTGTAGTCAATTTGTTTCCCCATTGACCTAGATTATTTGATATCCCATTGAGTGATGAACTCACCGCAGCTTGACAAGCTGATTCTGAAGTTTTAGCTAATAAGTTAGCATCCTTATTATTTGGATTATTTCCTATATTCTTGTTCATTTTTCCTCTTTCTTGGCTAACAAATATATTTTTATCAATAAATTCATTTTGGGAAATTTGCACTGTTTCCACTGTTTGACCTTGGGGAGATTTAATGATAGCTTGTCCTGGGGAAAAATTAGCTGTTGTCCCATCTGATAAAGTTATTTTAGATAGAGAATTATTAGCAAAAGTAATTTTAAATTTATTGAGTACAGATTTTATTTGTTCTGGATTAACGATTAAACTATCTGTGTTGGTTAAACTGGTAAAATCAATAGCTGATACTTTCTTATATTCAACTTCAAATAGCTGAAAGCTCTTAGAACCTGGAACATTAAAAGTATATAACTGTTCTGCACCTGTAGATGGAGATACTAGGAGAATTTCCTGTTTACCTGAACTATAAGGTATTTGACTACTGATGCGAAAATCTTGAGGTAAAGCATTTTGGATATATAAATTAGTTTCTGCTGGTCTAATAATGGGAGGTATGGCAATTTGTGAGGGTAATTTATGCTGAAAATCATCCTCTTGTTTTGTGGGTAAATCTTGATTGAGTGCCAAAATTTGATTACTACTATTATCAGTTACATTGTTATTGGAAACAGCAGCTTCAACTCGACCATCATGAAAATTGATGTAACAAGCTGCGGAGTTGGAATTTAGCAAAATACAGAGAGAAATAGGGATAATTTTTTTAAGCCAATTTTCTCCTAAGATAGCTATAAAGCTGATGAGAGTAATGAAGAATAAACGCCATTTACGCATGATTGATATTTGGGGATGATTTTGTGACTAAAGTGATAAAACTGTTATTGTCGTTTTTATTCCTGAATCTTACAATTACACTTTTGATAAATTCTAAAGACCATAACCGATATTTTCACAAATTACACCCTTTGTACTAATTGCTTCAAACTTCCTTGTTTTACGGTTAGCACGCCAAGCTTTTTGAATTTGTCTAAAATATTCAGTGTCTTGAATTTTAGCAACTGCAATTATATCATGATCAGAAACACCATTACGTCGACATGAACCACCTTGTCCTACCATAGTGTATGATTTGTTTGTTTTAGGAAGCGTGAGTACATCTATAACTAACCACTGACTTGGATTTCCTGTTCTATCTCTATTTACAACTATTTCAAACCACAACATTTCCTGATTTCCTTTTTTTACCTGACTGATTCCATATACAGTAGCTCTGCTGCCAGGTGCTAAACTGGGATAGCCAGGATCGTCAACTATCCAACCACCAAAATGTTGAATACCTTTAGGGTGGAGAGGAGGAAGGTAGCGTAGTCCAATATAACTCCGATTATTATCCTTGTTTGAATTGCCTCGATTATATGTATTTTTTTGAGCTTGAACTGGCAGTAAATTAACACCAAAAAGTATTAAAAACACGCTCAAATTGAATAGTATGTTGCTTTTCATTTATTACCTTTGTAGTTATAGTTGTTATAATTCTAATTACAAGTTTATTTCATTTGCTACCTGGTAATTTTTCAAAATACCAGAAAACTTTATTAGAGTTTAAACATTGCTCTATCTTTTTACTAGTTTCCCAAGGAATACTGGTTTCTTTAACTCCATGAAATGCTAGAGTTCCATGAATAATTTCATTTGATCTAACTTGAAATAAATAATAAGGCTCTTTTGTATAAAAACCTCTTTTCTCCACAGACTCCAATTGATATAAACTGAGGTATCGGGGATGCCGAACAACAGAAGCAACCGTGAAATTACGGCGGTTAAATTCTTCATAACAGATTCGGTTGCCTCTGATGGCAATTCTAATACCATTACTAAGTCCCACAGCATAAAACCCCGCTTTTATTGCTTGGAAAGAAGCAGAATCAAAAAACCGACAAACAATTACATTTCCATTTTCTAATCTATTAGATTGACTATGCTTTAAAATTTTATTAAGTTTTTCAGTCTTCACCAATTTACCGTTTTTATAATAACGATTTTGTAGAATTTGAAGTGATGTTGTATCATTGCAGTTGACAATGACTTCACTTTCTAACGATTTCATTTTTTTGACAAATTGATCATTTATTACATTTATATTGAACTCTGTTATGGCTGTTCCATTAACTCCAGCTTTTACATACTTATATATTCTATCTGAGACTTGAGTAACTGTTTCTAAATCAACGTACCAAGACCTTTTATCATTCATATAACTATCAGAAGTTGCTACATAAGGACTTGCATTAGCTACGGTTATAGAACTGATAAAAGTAAACCCTGTAATTAGTACTTGAAAAAAAGGTGATGTTTTTTTAATTGACTTTTTCATGATTTAATAACTTATGTTGGTAATTAAAAACAAATAAATTTCGATGTTAATGTTACTAAAATTTGCTTTGCTAATTACCAGCAAAATGTTTGTCCCCACTTTAAGGATGTATCTTGATTTGGATCTATCATTACAATGTCGAATAGTTTAACTTTCTTATCTCGCATTAATCCAAAACCGATACTACAAGTTGGATGTAATGCAAAAGCGACTGCACCAATTGAACTACATTTATATATGATATCTTGGCTAATATTCTTCATGAATTGTTTTGAGTTTGCAACCTTTTTAATACCAGTGTCTACAATACGACCTTTACGTATTGGACCTGTGAGATAAAAAATATATTCAATAGGTCGTTCTTTTGGAAAATCGGAATAAAGCTCGTTAAGATTCTTTGTATAAGTATCCTCTATTAACACATTAGGAATTTTTCGTAAACGACTTTTAGCATTAGCAACTGCCTTTTTACACTCTACATTTGAACCTTGCGCTTTTACCGTTGTTGGTAAGGTGGTGATATTAACTAAAGCAAATAATATAAGTGCTGTTACACTATTAAGACTTCTGATCATAATTTCCAATCCCTTTGAAATGAATGTTTGATGAATGATAAGGCAGATTGCTGAACTAGATGTAAATACTAAATATTGTCCACAATCTATATACGAACCGGATTCACACCGTGTTGCAAAAAGGTGGAAAAAATTTCAGGTTTTGGTTAAATAAAAATAGAGTCCAGCCATCAATGGAAAGCTGACAATACCACAGTAAAAACTGAAGCGATGTGGAGGACGTAAATAGCTAATACTTTCCAGTATATAACCCGGAATTTCAGCTATAGGGGTTTCCATTGACATACCTGTATGACTACCAATAAATAATTTAAGAGGTAGCACAAAAACTAGCTTAAAGATAAAGCGAACAATAGATGTTATACCTTGCGTCAGAGTATAGCCTATACTATCGCTGGGAGTGAGTTCAAATTGGGTATTATAGTTAGTGTAATTATCACCAATTCCTATCCCTCCTAGTACCAGTCTGGACATAACAGAAGCAATGGCAGAAAAGATATACGCTATGATTGGGATGATTAGTATGACTACACCTACAGATATCATCAAGATTAGATAACAAAACATCCAGATGATATATGCTAACCAGCCAAACCAAGATATGAAGCCTAAAAAGATGTTTGGAAGTTGGGAAATTTTCATAACATAAGTTGAACTGAAAAGTTTTATATGGAGTATGCTGTTACTCTATTGTCGTTATGGTCTCAAACTTCGATATGAACCATGTATTTTCTGAATAATAGGAACTGCCACACCAGCATTACTAGGAAAGTATAAACTGGAGATTACCATCGTTTCATTCGGATGACGAATCAAAGTTGTAATTTCATATCTACCATCAGTTTCACTGTCGAGTGCATTCCATATTCTATAGGCTTCTTTCCCCCCTA
The DNA here is from genome assembly GCF_015207205.1 of Sphaerospermopsis sp. LEGE 08334. Lineage (NCBI taxonomy): Bacteria > Bacillati > Cyanobacteriota > Cyanophyceae > Nostocales > Aphanizomenonaceae > Sphaerospermopsis > Sphaerospermopsis sp. LEGE 08334. The sequence goes on from NZ_JADEXH010000016.1 coordinate 67,557, forward strand.
TCTTTGTATATCCTTGTCTCATAATCTTGAAACTTTGACTCTTTGATTCTTGAATAGTTTGCTCGAAGGAAACTGAAACAGGATAGATTGATGTGGTAATCAATCTAATCAGTTCACTTTCTCGACTAGAATTATATATTTGCCTGTCATAAATTGTAATTGGTTTTACACCTCTAGGTTCTTTCCCCCATGCCTCTATATCTACAAACCATCCTTTTGGATAGCGGATTGAATATTCACTAGGCATTACAAAGATTTCAAGGTTTTGAAATTTGCTATTCTCCCCTTGTTTGATTTTTTTAGTATTAACCAAAGCTTCTTTATATTCTAACATGGACTTTTGTGCTTTAACAGATGTTGATAATGTTATACTATGAACAAAACCAATTACTAAAATGACTGTTAATCGATAAAATTTTATTTGCATATTGTTAAGTTGGTTGATGGTTTATTATTGAAGTAATGACTATTTTGATTATCAATTTAATGATTTAAAAGATGAGTGCATTCTTTCAATCAATGGTAAAAGATGAGAATTATTTTTTGTGTAGAAAGTTATCATGTAAGCTGTTTTATTTGGTTTGTAAGGCAGAAAAGTGAGTAATGTTTCTCCTTCACTATCTGTAAGCCATAATCTGACAGCATTTTTACCTTCAATTCTTACATTCTCTCTTTTAATTATTCTGGAGCCTTCTATAAAAGAAGAAAGTTTTCTACTAAAAGCCTGAAAATTTTCTTCAATAATTTGCACATCTGTTTTAATCAAATAATAATCAGTAACACCAAAATCACCACCTGTTTCTGGCATTCTGCGGTTAGTGATGTGCGCTAAATACTTCCATACTCTTCTAACAAACCAGTTTTGTGGATAAGCAATAGAATAAGTCCGCTTTTCTACAAAAGTTTTAAATTTAGTATTTGCACTGGCAGAAATTAAAAGTTTACTTTCTGTTTTTATAATTTCTCCATTTTGTGCGTGGGCTGGCGGCTGTTGGAAATGTAGTATGAAGGCAATGAAATTAAATGCTGTCAGGGTTGCAACAGCTAATAAAAAGCGAGAACTCTTGATTTTAATTAACATTTTCAAGTTTTGCATAACAATCAGATTTACTAATTTACCAATCTACGTTCACCTGACCTCAACTCTAAATTGGTCACCAGGTTTCATATTATTACGGTTGTAGAACTTCTTTAGCTCGTTACCTTGCAACGCATTTTCCTTCTCTGGAACAAGCCAAATTGAAGCATTAGATCCACCTTCTTCCGTTGAGGCAAATGGATATTCATCGCATTGTTTTCCGTCAGGTCTAGGTATTCTGGGAGGACAAGCTAATCTACGATTCTGAGGTGATAATTCTCCTCCTATGTAAGTGAGTGTATTAGGGTGTCCACGCCGAAAAGCTGATAGTACGTGTTCTGCAATTGTTGGCATTCGATCTGAATAAATGATAAAAACAGGTAGTTCATCCGATTTAGATTTAACTGTGGCTGTAACTGCTTGATGACTACTGGACTCAGGTATACCGACAGATCGCACTATGAGTTCAAGTAAAGTTTGGAAAATAATGCCGCGTGGATCACCTCGCTTCGGAAGTGGGATAGTTCCTTGAGCAACTAGATAACTTCCATTAATTTCAGTATATTCATTACCAATAATTCTCACCTGAGCAACACCATCATTTAACGCGCCTTTAGGAGCAATAAATCGTAGATAAACCTGTTCATTAATCTGACTCCAAGGAGTCGTTTCCATACCACCAGGAAGATTGACATCCTGGGGAATTACAAAAGCATTTGCTAAAGCTCCATAACTAAAATTAGTGTTGATAATTTCTTGTCTCGCTCGTAATAAAGACTGAGCAAATTTACCAATATCTCCTAACTGATTGAGAGTAGCATCAAAAGAAGGTAAGGGAGTTAGTTGTGAAATACTATTCCAATATTTGATAGTTTTATCAGTAAAACTCCCCTCTAATTGTTGTCTATAATCAGGAATTAATTGATTGACTAATTGTTTTGATGAACTAGATAAATTGTCATAGGATACGCCTGATTGAATACTCCAAGATAAAACTTGTACATCTTGAATAGGAACTTTATTTAAACTAGCACGTTGATATAAAGTGCTTAAAACATTAGACAGTCTGCCATTAAGACGAGCTAAACGATAGCGATTTCCTGCACCATTCAAAGTATAGACCTTAGTGCAATAATAATGTACAGGAACTTCATAATCTCCTGGTGGAATAACTTGGGAAGAATTTAAAGCATTTAAGTATAAAATTTGGGGTGTAAATTGACCACCTGGAAGTTGTGAGATAGCAGGATATAATTTATGTTCAGTTCCAGTAATAGGAATTTCATCTTTTAAAAATGAACGTAATTGATCCTTAATCCAAGAATCAACAGGTCCTTCAATAGGCCTTTTCAAAGGTTCTGGAATGTTTATACAAAATCCTGCTATACAAATTCCTACTTTATTATCATTAGGGCTTGATAAATTTACCTCAGTCTTATTTGATGAATTAGCTGCTAAAACACGACTATAATTAAATATTGTTCCAGGTAAAGTTATACTGCTAATAACAAAAAAACCTACCAAGAAATAATCAATAAACTTTTTAGTCATTTTTTTCTGAAAAAATCTGATACTGAAAATAGAATGTAATTTACTCATTTTTTGATTTCTCCCATCACAAATATCAACAATCAATTAAAAACTTAGAGTGCTATTTGATTAACTTTTACTGGCGAATAGGGCATCGTTGCCATGAAAATTTTTCTACTTCATGATCTCCAATAACTATGTATAGTGTGCCAGATAATTTTTTTGAATTTAATCTTGAAATTTCCAGTAAATCTTCAAAAGTATTGTTATCCGGGGTAGTATGGGTAATAGTTACTGAATTAGTATTTTTACGAGCATAATTACCATTAAAATGTAGCTTCCATTTACCATTTTCTTTGAAAAATGACTGATACTTTCCATTTTTAGTAAATACATAACGACTAAAATTGCATTTTCCCTTTTCACTCCATTCTCCTACTATTAATGACAAGTCAATATTGTGTGATTTTTGTGCTTTTACTGTTGTTGGCAAGGCGGTGATATTGACTAAGGCAAATAATAAAATTGCTGTTACACCACTAACACTTCTGATCATAATTTCCAATTCCTTTGAAATAAATTTTTAATGAGTGATAAGGCAGATTGCTGAACTAGATGTAAATACTAAATATTGTCCATAATCTATATACGAACCAGATTTACCCCGTGTTGCAAAAAGTTGAAAAATTCCTCTACTAAATCTTGAAAAGCAAAATAGAAAGGGGCGATCGCTCCTGAGATTCAGTACCTCAACTTATCAAGAGTAAGTAGTCATCTGCTGTTCAATCTTTAGCTCAACTGTCAAAATGATTTAACATTAAATCTGTTAAAGATTAATTAACCATTCATGGCATCTTTCTAAAAAATATTCTAAATCACAGATCCTTGTAATAACATTCCACCTGATTATTAATCTCCCAATCTTTCTAAAGAAATACATTCCAATTACACTATTAATAAATAGTACATATAATTCGCCAATGAGCAAATTTAAAAAAGAGCCTGGTTGGGTGATAAAATGGTATTTTAAATACCAGAATGTACTCCCTAAGACCAAGAATAAAAAAACACCTGTATACTTTTTGATATCTTCTAGTAGCATCAAAAATGCAGAGGTGACAAACATACAAGATAGCCTAATAAAATTGGGTACATCTGAAGTTGACATATCTAAATATTGGCTAGTTGAAATTGGTTCAATATTAATGTAATAATCACCTTTAGGATCAAAAAAATTTCCTAGCTTAGATATCCCTAATAAAAATAAAGAAAGGCCTTGAGAAAATGCAACAAGACAACTCAAGTTTCCTATAGAATAGGAAATTAAAGTTAGGAAAAATTTTCTACAACTCATAATATTCAATTCAAGATTGTTATTCCAAATTCAACTATTCGTAATCGCGGGACTTAAATATTTATCAGGAAAAAATAAGCCTCAAACCCTTGCGGGATAAGAAAAATAGACCAAATACTAAAAAAGGCTGGTAATCCAAGGTAATTATCTAAAATTGTCCTTGCAGCATTCTACCTTTGATTTTGCGAACATAATTACCTTTAGTATTTATACATTCCTGCATTCGCTTATTTTGCGCTGAAGTAGTACGAGAATCAGAGTTATTTCCTGCTAGTAATCCCCAACCACTAGAAGCATTATCACCAAAAGCAGCTAAGACAGTAGAATATTTGCTTAAAAATTCATACTCTGGTAAATCTCTCACATTCATTACCTGAATTTCCTGATTATTACCATCAATGTAAACCCCCTCGATTTGATACGCTACTAATCATAATTTCTTCTCGTCCACGAAAGTTATTAGGTGGTCCGTCAACTATTTTGATGCAAATTTTCCCATTACGATTTAAAATCTCTCTCCTAGAGTTATTAAACATAGTTCCTGGGGTATAATAAGCACCTGAAGGAAGTTTAGATTCTGGTTTTGGCGCTGCAAATGCTAAGGGTGACATAACTGTAATTAATGCAGTTGTTATTGTGAAGTTGATAAACAAGTTTTTCATTTTTTCTCCAATAAATCGTTGTTAGCTATTATCTGTTATTTAAAGGCAAACGACGTATCCCCAATGCAATTTTGTTTTTGCCCTTGGATCATCCTCGCCGATACATTTAAAGAGTCCAACGTCGTTATTTTCTAATAAGCCGTAGCTCTCAACATGATCAGTTCGTGATGCGTTAAATTCAACCATGCTAATTGATGGACAATTATCTATAATATCTTTGGCAATTATAGTTAAAAATTTTTCAGAATTTAAGATAGATCCCGTAGCAGGTCCTCTTAAACCAAACCCATAGGAAAATGGACGATTTTTAGGATAACTTTTGTAATCTTGAGAAATATTTTGTTGATCTGTATGAACAACTTTGACTTTTCTATTTTTCTGAATTTGGTTTTTAGCGGCTTGTAAAGCTGCATTACATTCAACAGATGGTTTTCTATTTTGTGCTTGTGCTGGTGATGAAAACAAGAACATAATATTGATAGTAATTAAACCAGTGGCAATTATTTGATTAAACTGCATATACTAATCCTTGTGTTGACTATTGGGAAAGTTAAGAATTTTTGTAGGTTGGGTTAAGCGATACCTTCGGTCAGCTTTGCTAACGCGCAACCCAACAAAAACTTATAAACATTAGGTATTAAGAATTTGCCGACTTTCCCAGATTTATCATAAATCCAAATCAACTTTACATCTTCTGGCAAATTCTAAGGAATTTCGAGAAAGTTGCTTGATAGCTTTTTCCCTCTTATTGTTTAACCAGGCTTTGAGAATAAATGAAATAGCCATCAACGGACCAATGATAAAAAAAGCATAAATCCAAAGAGCAGCTACCGTTAGCATTATCCCAAGAACAAACGCAATTCCAATCAATCCAAATCCTGCCAAACCTCCAAACATGGATGAGATAAAATCCATTACATTTGTGACAAACCAAACAACACCATCTGAAATTAAAATAACCCCTTTAAGTATTTTATTGACTTGCCGTGCATAATCATCAGCCAATTTACTCACTTCTGCTTTATCTGCTTGCAAAGCATCAATATCTGCCATGTACGTGAACAGCTTATGAAATTCACCATCATCCTTGATAGCAATGATAGTAAATTCATTTTCACTCTGCATTAACATCTTTAGCGTTATGGGAATACCCAAAACTTCTGATGTCTCCGTATACTGCATTACATTTGACATTTTTACTCCAAAACTTTGTAAGTAAATCTTTTGAGGTTTATAGCCAGCACAGGAGTTACTAAAATAGGCTTACTTTATATACGCTCACTGTTTGTCCTGTGTTGCAAATAGTGAGGAAATTTTTTGGAAATACCTCTAATCTTTGATTCATCTGGGTTTTAGGTTGATTCAGCATCTCCTAAGTAGAACTAACTAAAGCTAAATAAAGCGATCGCACCACATAATTTAACTAAAAGCTAACAGCAAGTTATTTATTTCAGTCAAATTTAGCAAATATGGGCTTATATTAGATTCATAGATTGTTTAAATCTATGATTTTTATACAAAAAACATTAACTTCAATAAATTGAACTAGGAGCGAACTGCTTGCAGCAGCGCTTCGCTATCGCTCTTTAATAACACCCCACCATACATCATACTAAAATTATTTGACGTAATAAATACGACATTGATAAATATTACCTACTTATACAGCATACTAAGTAATTTATGATTTTTTTCAACTGTGTAGAAAAATTCACAACTGTGTATAATGTTGATTAACCTGACAACATACCCAATCAAAACATTACCCAAACAGTACAGTGGATATTGATAAGTTCCATCAAGCACTCGACGAACTAACACCTAAACAGCGACGAGTATTAGATAAATTCTTATGTGGTGAAAAAGACCAACAAATTGCGGAGTCGCTTTACATAACCAGAACAACAGTTCGCAAACATATTGAATTTATATGTAAAGCTTTTGGCTTAAAAAACCTCGATGGAGAGCGTTTTTCCAAACGCACAGAACTGATCAACTTATTTCATAAATACAAACCAGAATTAATTTCCCAAAATATACCCGCAAATAAATCAGAACCATCAAATCCCCCCAGTTTAATAACTGAATTTTTTGTTTATGATAGTGGTTGGACTGGAAGAGATGATTTAATTATTAATCTCACTCAACTTTTACAAAGTTCTTGTCGTTTACTTCTATTAGTTGGACTAACAGGAATTGGTAAAACAGCATTAGCAGAAAGGTTAAGTCTGGAATTAAGTAGCAAGTTTGATCATAATCCAGAAAAATTGTGTCGAAAAAACTTTGATGACAAAAACACCCCTTCAGACTTCGTAAGTGTCGCGGTAAAGTGGTTAGAAAATGCGGGAGAACAGGTTTCACCAGAAGAACGAAAACAACCACAGTCTTTACTTCAGCGTTTAGTTACATATTTTTGTCATCATCCACAGTTAATCTTAATTGATTCTTTGGAATTGGTGCTACTGGGAGATGAAAATACTGGATGGAGTGATTTTATTGATGAATGGTGGTGTCAATTTTTTGCAAGCTTGCTATCAACAGAAACCTGTAAAAGTCGTTTCATTATTACTTCTCAAGAATTACCACATCAACTGCTAGAAGCAGCATCTCGCTATCCCAATTTTTGGCACTGTCAGCGAGTTGATGGACTAACAGAAAGGGAACAATTCACTTTATTTGACAAAGTTGGTTTAGGTGCTAATTTGCCATCTGTGGAAATGAAATTGCTGTTGAGAATAGGCAAAGCATACAAAGGACATCCCTTAGCATTAAGAACCATTGCTGGAGAAATTATCAATGATTTTGCCTCTCAAGTTTCCACCTATTGGCAACAATATGGACAGGAAATTGAAGAAGTAGAAAAAGCTTTAGCAGAAGCTAGTCAAGGTATAATAGAATCAACAAATGATCAATGGAAATTAGATCGGTATTCTATCCAGCTACGGGTAAAAGTCCAAAGTAGACTAGAGCAAACTTTCAAAAGATTATCAGATAATGCCCATCATGCCTATATTTTGCTTTGCACAGGTTCAGTATATCGTGTTCCAGTACAACAAAGTTGGTGGTTAAGGCATTTAGAATATAGAGGATATACTAATGAACAGCAACAATTTGCACTACAAACTTTACAAGATCGTTATTTGGTAGAAATTTCATTTCTTGCAAATAATGAAACGATGCTGATAGGAATGCACAATTTAGTGAGAAGTGTTGCTATAGCTCATTATGAAAAATTATTAACACAAAAGGAATAAAAAAGACATAATATGGAAATCTCCTTACTACCAGGATCTATCGTACTAGAAAATATAGGCATTCAACCATCTAATCTTTTACAACAAGTTCCCCCACAACAATTAGATCATTATATTGCCGTCATCAACTGGTTAACAGATTACCAAACTAATATTAATGCTAGTCATCGGCAAAAATTAGAAGGTTATTTACAAGCACTTTATCATCTTTGTGATGCTCAAGCTTGGAAACGAGCTAGTGATATTTTATCTATGTCTTTAACTCCACCCAGTCAACAAAAATTTCATCAACTCTTGGGTATTTGGGGATGTTATTCAGAACTAATTCAATTATATAAAAATCTTTTGGGTAATTTAGATCCTGTAACTGAATTAGATTATTTATGTGGATTGGGTAATGTTTATTATAATATAAGTCAATATTCTGAGTGTTTTCAATGTTATCAAAAGGCACTAGCAATAGCCATAGAACTAAATGATAAATCTATGCAAGCTCAACTTTTAAATAATTTGGGTAGCGTGTACTTAATGCAGAGCAATTATGATACTGCCATTGATTTTTATGAACAAAGTTTAACTATTGCTCTTCAGCTTAAAAATCGCCATCTCCAAAATATTTTAAATACCAGATTAGGTTTAGCTTATATATATTTAGGACAATATTCTAAAGCTTTGGAATGTTATCAGAATGAATTAGTAAATGTGAGAGAAATTGGTGATCCTGAACAAGAATCTATAGTATTAACAAATTTAGGACTGGTGTATATTTGTATGGAGGATTATGTCAAAGCATTAGATTACAATAAACAAGGTTTAGAAGTTGCCCAAAAAATAGGTTATCGAACTCAAGAAGCGTGGGCAACTTGTAATATTGGTAAAACTTTAATGCGGATGAATCGCTATCAAGAAGCTGAAGAACATTTACAATTAGCTGTAAGTATTTTTAGAGAAATGGAATGTCGCCGAGCAGAATCTGAAGTATTAGAAGCATTATCAGAATTATATGAAAATATGAATCTTGATCATTTATCTACTCAATATTATGAACAAGCTGTAAAAATTACTCAAGAGTTAGGAGTTATTATTGTTAATCCTACTAGTAGGAAATTATAGTCATCTAAATATAGATCCTTTTTAATAGTTGTGAACTGCTGAAATCCCTTAACGGGTGACAAGGTGGTTAAAAAGCTTGTTTCATAAGGGATAGATCCTGAAAGCCACGCTGAAAAAAGAGGCGTTTATGAGGCTGATTCAATTTTTTTTGGTGTTAATGATTGTCTAATCCAATATTTTATCAATAGACTTCTCCAGAAAAGAAATTATGGAACTTATTTATCGGGGCAGGGCGAAGCTTATGGGATATCTAGATGTCTGATTTTTCCGTCAAATTATCACCCAAATGCTTTTTACTATGAGACTGGGAATAAATTCCCAGTCCGGTGATGGTGTTAACCTCAAGTTGAGAAAAATCAGCTTTTGCTAAACCCCTACAGCAATCAAGATATCCAGGAATGAGAACAAAAATCTATATTCATTCTCTGTCACCTGTCACCGTGGCGTAGCACCTGTCACCTAAAATTAGGGAGCAAGAGCGTTACCACGTAACAAACTACCGATGGTTTTAGCGGTAATCTTCAACTGTGTAATGGGGTTAGCTGGAACAACAGTTTTATACAAATAGCTATCAAAAGTTAGCCGTTGTACATCCAAATCATCACACATTTCTACAAACGCTTCTCTAGTAGCATCAGAACGGTAGAACACGGTTTGCAGAATATCCAATACTTTGTAAGTAAGTCCGTATTTCTTATCCCAACGTTTGATGTAAAGTTTCAACTCTTTCTCAGAAGGAATACGCGCACCGTTGTTAGAAACCTCAACAATGGTTTCTGCACACATCCGCCCAGACTTCGCTGCAAAATAAATACCTTCACCAGAAGACTTGGTAACATAACCCGCAGCATCACCCACCAAAGCGATCCGGCCAACTACACGACGAGGACGGGGATGTTCAGGGATGGGGTGAGCTTCTACTTTGATGATTTTACCACCAGCCAATTTTTCCGCAGCACGGGCGCGAATACCAGCTTGTAATTTCTTGATGTCTCGTTGGTTAACGTGCATTGTGCCAGTACCAACCGCTACGTGATCGTATTTGGGGAATACCCAAGCGTAGAAGTCAGTAGAAACATCATCACCTACATACATTTCCGCTAAGTCATGGTAGTAGGCCATTTTATCTTCAGGAATGCGAATTCTTTCTTGGAAGGCGATCGCATAATTGTAATCCCCAGCATCCATTTCCTTAGCAATGCGGGAGTTAGCACCATCAGCACCAATAATCAAATCTACCTTTAGGGTTTTAGGTTCTCCCCTATCACCACCTACGGCATGATCAAAATAATGAATTGTATAGGGATCATTGTTATTGGTGGGTATATCCAGTTTTTGAACTGTACCGTTAATTAAGTTTGCGCCTAGTTTAGCCGCTCGGTTACGTAGGAAACCATCCAGCACCTCACGACGGCACATTCCTATATATTCTTCTTCATTTACCAGATTGATATCTACCTCACGATTAGAAGGAGAAATCATTTTCATTTTCCGCACTTGACGGTCAATGATTTCTGGAGGTAGATCAAACTCACTCACCATACACAGAGGAATAGCACCCCCGCAAGGTTTAGCGTTATCTAGCTTGCGCTCAAATAAATATGTTTCTATCCCGGCTTTTGCTAGTGTCTCAGCAGCGCATGAACCGGCTGGGCCCGAACCCACAACAGCAACCCGTAATGTCAAAGGTTTACTCCCAATCTTCACATTTACCGAAAGCATCCTATCATGGAGTTTCGGCTGATATGACGCTCAAGCTTAATGTTTTGACAGAATTGCAATATTCCTTAACATTTCGTTATAAAAACGCAAGTAAAAATACTCAATCAAGGTTTATGAGTAGATTTTTGTAAATGATAACTACAAGAAATTCTAATATTAACTAAGGACTGGTGATTGGTGATTGGTGATTGGTGATTGGTGATTGGTGATTGGTGATTAGTGATTGGGTTATTAACCTCCTTTTCCTCCCCTGCATCCTGCATCCTGCCTCCTGCCTCCTGACTCTCAATTAAAAATGTGATATAAAGTAAAATACAGTAATCCTACCCGTAAACCGTAGATTAAACACAGAGGTATAAAACCAGTGGGCATCGTAGTAGAAAATGTATCTAAACAGTTCGGCAGCTTTCAGGCTGTAGATCAGGTGAGTCTGGAAATAAAAAGTGGTTCACTGGTGGCTTTACTTGGTCCATCTGGATCTGGTAAATCTACTCTGCTGCGTTTAATATCAGGTTTAGAAATGCCGGATAGCGGTAAAATCATTCTCACGGGTAAAGATGCTACATATCAAAGTGTACAAGAGCGAAATATTGGTTTTGTATTTCAGCATTATGCCTTATTTAAACATTTAACAGTCAGACAAAATATAGCTTTTGGTTTAGAAATTCGTAAAGCACCGAAAAAGAAGATTCAGGGAAAAGTAGAACAACTGTTAGAATTAGTACAATTAAGTGGATTAGGCGATCGCTATCCTTCTCAACTTTCAGGAGGACAAAGACAAAGAGTAGCCTTAGCCAGAGCTTTAGCTGTAGAACCTAACGTATTATTACTCGATGAACCATTTGGGGCGTTAGATGCTAAAGTGCGTAAAGACTTACGTGCTTGGTTACGCCGTCTCCATGACGAAGTTCACGTTACCACCGTGTTTGTAACTCACGATCAAGAAGAAGCTATGGAAGTTTCTGATGAAATCGTAGTTATGAACAAAGGAAAAGTAGAACAAGTAGGAACACCCGCAGAAATTTATGATCATCCTGCTTCAGCATTTGTGATGAGTTTCATTGGTCCTGTAAATGTTTTACCGAGTTCTGCCAAGATTTTTCAAAGCAGTGGTTTCGACTCAGCTAACCCAGAAGTATTTTTGCGTCCCCAAGACGTGATTGTAGAAAGAGTAGCTAATGATACAACTGCATCGGCCACAGTTAACCGTGTGATTCATTTGGGTTGGGAAATTCAAGTAGAATTAACCTTGGATGATGGACAAAATTTTACCGCCCATTTAACAAGAGAACGATTTGATGAGTTAAAATTAGAACCAGAAGAGCGAGTTTATGTCAAGCCCAAAGATGCTAAATCTTTCCCGCTTTATTATTCTATTTAGAGGTCAACTTAACCCCAAACCCACTCCAGGAGAAGATTAATTAAAATTAAACTTTTCCCCTTGCCTGTACTTCTGGAGTGGTTTTTCTGTTATTAATATAACTAATACTAAACCAACCTATTTTATCCGGATACATCAAGGAATTGAATGGTTAAAATTGACTAAGTATTCATTGTTCTTAGCGTGATAACTTATATGACATTTGATATCGTTGGTGCAGCTGTTGATTTTGTAAATAATACTACTAACAAAATTATTTCAGCCTTTACTAGCCAAACTCTTCTTAAACAAAACCAGATCAATTTATCCGCGACACTGCAAAAAGTTAGACAAGATCAGCGGGTAATTCAAGCAGAAATGGATTACTATAAGCGCAGAGAAGCTAGAAGACAGGAATTTCTGCAAATTCAACAAACAACTATTAATTTAGATAATTCAGATAGTTCAGAAATAGAAGTAACATTAGTATCAGAAAGAGAAGAAAAATTACTAAAACTGAGGCGGGAAGAAATAGAGGACAGGAGTAAGTTAAGCGCATTATATCTAGATTTAAGTAGAGAAACAACTGCTAAAGAAATTGATTTGAAGCAAAAAGAAATTCAAGGAATTTTTGACCAGCAGAAATGGCCAGGCATTTTAAGTCGTGATGAAGCACAGAGAATTTTTGTAGATGAACAAAAGAAACCACGGTTATTGATGTTAGTGCCTCCACCAGATATTAGCGATGACTTTCCCATATCATTCCGTGATAGTCTGAAAAAGGAAATTCGTAATCAACTAAAATTATTTTTAGAGAAATACTATCCCCTATCTGGTGATTATTGCCCAGTAGAATTTTATGGAAAATATTTTGAGCGTTCAATTTTTGATGCTGAAGTCAAACAATTAGAAACAATTTTATCGGCCGTACCCACAGCAATTATTTACACTGATATCACAGATCATGAAGTTTATTTCAATGTGAGATTTTGGGGTCTTCAAGAACCAGTATCTTTATCTTTTGAACCTTGGAACTGGGAAGAATTCAAAGAAAATATTCAGGATGATAGTAATGATGAAACCAAGAGTTTGCGAGCAATTAGGCAAACTATTGTCGTCCTACACAAGTTATTAGCAGCATTCTTGGCAGATTGGTATTATTTGAATATTGATCCAAATTATGAACCTCAGTTGTTTAAATTAAGTGCAGATTTTCCTTCTGTCTGGACTAATGAAATGTTAGAAAAACTCAGAGTTGTTATCAAAAAATATAGGGAAGTTTATAACTATGAATTGAAAAATTTAATATCTATTCAAATAGAAAAGCCAATAATTTGGCGTTGTGTCAATACTCTTTATGGTCATTCAAATTATGTTTTTTGTATCGCTATCAATCCCCAAGGACAAACTTTTGCCAGTGGTAGTGCAGATAAAAGTATTAAAATTTGGGATATCCAAACGGGAGAACTTCTGCACAACTTAACTGGACATTCCAACTATGTTTCCTCAATAGCCTTTTCTGCTGATGGAAACATCATTGCTAGTGGCGGCTATGATAAAACTTTTAAGCTATGGTATGCGCTGAGTAGTAAGACATTCATTGAGCATTCCGGTTGTATAACTTCAGTTGTTTTTAGTCCTAATGGTAATTTGTTGGCAACCGCAAGTATGGATAAAACTATCAAATTATGGGACTTAAAAAATGAAAAATTAGTATATACTATCACTGACCATAAGAATTATATTAATTCTCTTGTTTTCAGTGGAGATGGACAAAAGTTAATTAGCTGTGATGCTGACAAGACTATTAAAATATGGAATACTCAAAAAGGTTCAGAAATAAATAGTATTACCGAACATTCAGATGTGATTAATACTATAGCCATTAGTCCTGATAATCAAACTTTTGCTACTGGTAGTCATGACAATACAGTTAAACTTTGGTCTCTGTCTACAGGAGAACTGATTCATACCTTTGATGGTCATACAGATGCAGTCACAAGTGTTGCTTTCAGTCCTGATGGAAAAACTCTAGCTAGTGGCAGTAGTGACAATACAATTAAGCTGTGGCATCTGTATAGTCAAGAACTGATAAATACTCTTTCAGGACATTTATCAACTGTTTATTCTGTAGCTTTTAATGTTGACGGAAATAAGATAATTAGTGGTAGTGCTGATAATACAATCAGGATTTGGCAGTCTGAGCAATAATATCATGTCCATTTGAACACTTATCATATCTGCTGCGGCTGGTAATGGGTAATGGGTAATTGCTAATTATTTAATTATTAATTATTAATTAATAACTTATATCGTAAGTGATTACCCGGTCTTGATATAAATTATTATACAGCACTTTGCGTAACGTTTAGGTACAAAAACATAAGACAGAATTATTACATCAAGCTAGAAAATAGGATATGAACTGTACTAGATAGACGTGCAAAGTGCTGTATTTGGATAAATAGGACAATAAATCTGGAAAGCGGGTGATGGGACTCGAACCCACGACATTCTGCATGGGAGGCAGACATTCTACCACTGAATTACACCCGCAGATTACAAGTATGGAAATTTAGTCTATGGGCTATTATATCATAAATTCCGCGAAAATCAGTAACGGATTTTTCTAGAACAAACAGGAGGGAAGAGTTAATAGCAAAGGATGATAACTTATAAATGAATTTCTTGGGTTGTGAGGAAAAATTGAGATGGATAATGTACACTTAATTCAATGGCAGTCAGAAGCACCGAGGAAATAAGGTATTTAGCTGAACAGTTAAATGGTTAAATCACTAAATTTATGTAGCTTCTATTTCAGGCTACTAACTCTATTAATTATCATTCATTGTTTTGTAAATAAGTTTTGTAAAAAAAAATTATGAATTGGTGGCAAAAACTCAAAAAAAATTCCTTAGCAAGATTTGGGGCAATTATACTATTAGTGTTCTATTTAGCAGTCATTGGGGCTGACTTTATTGCACCCTATAATCCTTATAATTCACAGCCAAATGGTTCATTATTACCACCCACTCGCATATATTGGGTTTCGCAAACGACGGGCAAATTTATCGGACCCCATATTTATCCAACAATTCAAGGAGATACAAATTTAGAAACAGGGGAACGTAAGTTAATTGTAGATTTTAAACAGCCTTCTCCTTTGGGTTTATTTGTTTCGGGTCCAGAATATAGATTATTTCAAATCAGTTTACCCCTACCGCCCAAATGGGATGAAGTCACTATCATTCCTGGTATTCCCCTAAATTTGCATTTATTTGGTTCTACAGGTGAAGCAAAATTTAACATTTTAGGTACTGATGAACAAGGACGGGATCAATTTAGCCGTCTGCTTTATGGTGGTAGGATTAGTTTATTTATTGGGATTTTTGGCATCATCATTACCTATCCTTTGGGTTTAATAATAGGTGGTATTTCTGGTTATTTTGGAGGTGTAATTGATAGTGTGATTATGCGTTTAGCAGAAGTGTTAATGACTTTTCCCAGCATTTATTTGTTAGCAGCATTATCAGGAGTTCTCAGCCCTCAATTAACCAGTACACAACGCTTTTTATTAATAGTTGTAATTACTTCTGTGATCAGTTGGGCAGGTTTAGCTAGAGTAATTCGTGGTCAAGTTTTATCAATTAAAGAAAGAGAATTTGTCCAAGCATCACTGGCAATGGGAGGTAAGCCAATTTATATTATTCTCCGTCATGTTTTACCCCAAACTGCCACTTATGTAATTATTTCGGCAACTTTAACAATTCCTAGTTTTATTGGTGCAGAAGCAGTATTAAGTCTCATCGGTTTAGGTATTCAACAACCTGATCCTTCTTGGGGAAATATGCTTTCTTTAGCTAGTAATGCTTCGATTTTAGTCTTACAACCCTGGTTGGTTTTATCACCTGCTATCCTGATTATTCTCACCGTTTTATCCTTTAATTTACTTGGTGATGGTTTAAGAGATGCACTTGATCCCCGCAGTTTACAAAGATAAATAAGTGGTAAAATGCGATCGCATTCATTCTATATTGATATCTTGAATCTTGTTAGAGCGAGCGCTAACTCTATTTTCTTAGATGGAAATTTCAGAACAATCAAGGAAAATATGATAGACAGTTATTGGGATTCCTGTTAAGCGATCATGCTGACTCATCCACTCATTGGGGAAAGAAGCAATAACCTGAATTGGTTTCAATTGTTGTATTACAGAAAGACCATTGTTAGATTCAGTAAATTTCCTCTGAAGTTCTTTAATCCAATATTCATAATTATCACTCTGAATGTAGCCAATCATAGCCGCTTCTGGATATTGAGCAGCATAAGCAGTTCCAGCTATAAATTCTTGTAATCCTTCTTTATCTGTGTATTTACTTATGGGATATCCCCCTTTACGCAAACGTTTTGCTTCAAAAACATATTTGGGACGTGGTTTACACCCACTCCATTCAACTACAAGATCCAACCTGCGCCTAGACTTTCCAGTCCTACCTTCACCCGTTATTGGCTTCTCTTCACTCAAATAATAACGGTCAAAACGAGATGGAGTATCAGGATCATCAAACCTTTTATCTATTTTTTCAGCTATGAAGCCTGTTATCACAGTTTCTTCTAATGTGGGATTAATATTAGTTCGAGCATCTTCATAGCCCCATGCAAGTAGCTGATGTGCGTCTCTGCGAAAGAAACTATCATAAGTGGCAATCCAATTTGGATCAGGCTGTCTTTGTGTCATTTATATCTTGCTCCATTATCATTAGTTTTTACCTCTATCTGTAAGAAAGAATTTCAGCAATAATGTCATCAGAGTCATTTAAGGCTTGTGTTTTTGTCCAGTCAATCAAGCGAGGAGATTTACAAATATGAATTTTTGAACCATCTATAATACGTATACCACGTTGAATGTACACCCATTGACTAAATTGCTCTCTTAGCTTCTGATGAATTTCTACCAAAAAAGATAATAATTGTTTATTTTCTCGTTCAACAGTAACATTTATTAAGCTATTTGATTTAATGATTTCTACTGTGCAAATGATCATTTTCTCAGAGTAGACTATAGAAACTTTGTGATGTACACTGCTACCATCTGCAAAATCATCTAATTCATTTGCTAAACATTGCCCATAATTTAGCAATGCTTCTTCTGTTGGTATTACGGTAGCTGAATTAACTGCTTTACCTTTGTTAAGTTTAAATTTAACCCGCCAAAAATCTCTTGCTAAAATACTTATATTTCTAGGAATTTTAATTATGTTTTCCAATTCTATATCCAGTCTTTCCTGAAGTTCCTGATCTAGTTTTTCTCTAACCAAATCTGTTTCATGCAAATAAGATATCTCTAAAGAAGCTAGTTCTTTTTGCAGATTTGCTAATGCTATAATTTGTTCTAATGATAAATTAGGAACTGGAATATTTTTAATGTCTCTGGGACTAATAATACTGCGATCAACACCCCATGAAGAGCTTTGGAAAAAGAGGTAATACTTACTAATACTTGAACTAAAGAAAACAGCAAGAGCGCGTAAATAATCCGCATCATGGCTGCTTGCTGATAGACCTACTTTGGGATGAGTAATCACGAACTCTTTATTACTAAACACAAAGTAATTGGGAGTTAGAACTAGATGTGGAGCAGATGAGATTTTTAAACCAATTTTTCTGCCTTTTGCTATGAAGCACTTTTGTGGTGTAATTATTTCTAATACTTCATCATGAATAGAAAAACGAAGCTTTGACCTTACCATTAAATTGGCATTAAGGTATTTGCGTCCTTCAAGATAAGGTGCAGGTTCAACTTTACTTCTATCTTTACCATACCAGATTGAACTGTCTTTTAATGGCAATCCCTGATGAAGAAACCAACCTTTTTCTGTAATTAATTCACCCAAACTAATTGAAAACAATCGGCGTAAACGCTGAATTGCTCTTTTATCACGGTAGCTACCCCACAAGGCTAGTTTCCAAACAATAGCCTCTCCAGTTTCTGCTTCATCAGGTAAAACGGTTTCTATTTCATTCTCATTAATAGTAATTATCCAAGTTGAAGTTTTTTTATCTTCCTTCCAAGGGCGATTAGAAATTTGATTAATGACAAAAGGAGCATAATGAACAATTGGTGGTTTTTCTTGTTCCGGTTTAGCTTTCCTATAAATTACAGTGGCCGCAGGTGCTTCTCCCCTTTTGCCAAATAGAACATAAGCCAAATTGGAAAAGTTAGTAATTCTTACAACTTCATGTTGCTGAAAAAAGTTTCTACGGTATTTTTCAGACTCATGGTTAAATAAACTCTTGGCGTGTATAAGTAAACCTGCGCAACCCTTATCATCTAGAAGATCAGTTACTCGCCAACTAAAAGCTTCACAAACTCTGTTACCCGTAGCTGGACGAGAAACATAATTGTTATTAATCCAATTGCGTGCTAATTCTTCACCTTTTGTATCCGGTTTAAGTTCTATCCAGGGTGGATTCCCTACAATCCAATCAAACTTTAAATTACTTTGAAAAATTTCAGCTTGATTATCGAAAAAATCACATTCAAAAATTCTATAATTATGTAATGCTGGAAATTGAAAATATTTGTTCTTATGTAAATCTGGAGGCTCAATATAGTTGAGCATCGTTAAAATTAAACTAAATTCTGTTACATAGCAAGCATCAGAATTTCGCTCAATACCATAAATATTGTCTACAAGAATTTGTTTAAGTTGTGTAGGATGAAATTTTTTATTTGGATTTTGAGCTAATTCTATTTCTATTAATCTACGATAAGCTAACACTAAAAAAATTCCAGAGCCGCAACATGGGTCAAGAATTTTCATTCCTTTTTTGAGATTTTTAGTATAGTTAAGTTCCGAAATTAAATAGTCTGCTAAAGGCTCAGGGGTATAAACAGCACCGACTTTTTTTCCTTTACCTTGTGCATGGAGGAACTGCTCATATATTGAAGATAGTGTTTCAACAGGAATATAAGAAAAATCATATATATCAAAGTCAAGATGAAGTTGACCAGAAATAGGATCATCTCCTTTAAATATAGAAGCTACTAAGGAAATTATTTCATCTTCTGGTGCTTCTTTACCTTTTAATGGTAGAGGGAAAATATCACCATTGAAGCGTTTTTCTAAAGCTTCAACTAGCTTCCTAAAACCCGTTAAAGTGGCATTACGGCTAAGTACACTATCAAGGTTGATATTATTTTCTTCTAACCACTTGTTAGATAAAATTCCTCTATCCCAAAGATATCGAATATAGACGTACTTACCAATTAATGCGTGAGCAATTGATATATTAACCCCTTTTTCTTCTAACCTCTTTCCTAACTTTTCAAGATTGTTAAGCAAATGTAGATCAACGCGCCTTTCAGGAATAAGATTTTTAGCTTGAGTTTGCCACAGTTTACCAGAATCTATTGACTCAGCAAAAAGATAATCTAATTTAGATTTAATATCGGCGATATTAGCATCAACTGTATTTATTAAGCCTTTATTCTCTTCTTCTTGGTCGTAATCAAAACCTGTATAAACTCTAATTTGATGGGGAAGAATTACTATTAAAAATGGTGCGTTACCAAGATTCCAAAGTTTGCGATGAATATCTCTGGCTTCTTCTGGTGTTTTGGCTTCTGCAACATGAACGGCAGGTCTAGGAGGTAAAATTTCATCACTGGGTGGACTGGTGTGAAAAACATAAGTTCCCTTTACACCGGCTTGTTTTGCAGCACGGAATGTATGCTCAGTCGAGGGGTCATGTTGAACACTGCTATCACAGTAGTTTGCCGACTGAGTATAGTTAAGTACGTCTAAGAGTTGTTCTAACTGCAAAAGAACTTCTCCTTTTTCTTTAGTTAACTGAACACATTAAACTCATGACAAATTTATGGCTAAATCCATTATCTTCTATAAGATAGAACAAGAATACTAAGAAATATGTATGAAGTCAATATTTTATTTTAACTGATAAATGTTTATAAATGCAAAAACTGAACTTAATATCGTAGTTAGTAGTCAGTTATGATTTTTGACCTGGGGTAAATAAAAATCATGCAAAAAAGCGGGCAGGATACCCGCACCACAAGATAGGATTAATTTTTTGTCTTCCCTAGTATCTAATTCTTGGATCTACATAAGCATTAAGAATATCAATCAAAATACTCGCAGTTACAACAATTGCTCCAAAAAATACTAAAACACCCTGTACCGTTGGATAATCTCGATCAGAAATAGCTTGATATAATCTATTTGCTAACCCTGGCCAAGAAAATGTAACTTCTGTTAAAATTGCTCCTCCCAATAGGGAAGCAAATGTTAATCCTAAGACGGTAATTACAGGTATTAAGGCATTCTTTAAAGCATGGGATATTAAAATCTTATTTTCCGGTATTCCCCGCGCTCTAGCAGCTTCTACATAATCAGCTTTTAATGTTTGTTTTAAATTCACTCTCACAATACGTTCAAAAATACCACTGAGTAAAATTCCTAAAGTGATACTGGGTAAAGCTAAATGATGTAAAGCTGTGAAAAAATTACTCAAATTTCCACTTAATAAACTATCAATTGTATATAAACCAGTGATAGTTGTTGGAGGGGTAATATTAGGAGGAAAACGATTAGAATTAGGAAACCAACGGAGTTGAACTGAGAATATTAATTGTAATAACATTCCTGCCCAAAACATGGGGAGTGCATAGGTAATTATGCCAAATAAACGCCCACCAATATCAAAAGATGTTCCCGGACGAGAAGCGGAAAGTGTACCAACTAAAATTCCCACAATTAAAGCTACCAACATACTACAAACGGCTAATTCTACTGTAGCTGGAAAATGTTGGCTGATAATTTCCCACACATTTTGACCGCGACTGGTTAAGGAAGTTCCTAAATCAAAACGTAGTATATTTCCCAAATAATTGAGATATTGCAACCAGATAGGTAAATTTAAACCTAGTTGTTTTCTTAATTCTTCTTTGGCACTTTCTGGCGCTCTTCCTCCTAAAATTGCATCTGCTGGATCTCCAGGAGTGGCTCTTAATAATAAAAAAACAATGGTGATAATAGTTAATAGTTGCAGTGGTGCAAATAGCAACCGAGAAACTATGTAATACTGTAAGGCTTTAGAACGGGACATATTTATTAGGAGTCAGGAGTTCAGGAGTTCAAGGAGTCAGGAGTTTTTTTATTTTGGATTTTGGATTTTGGATTTTGGATTGTTTTTGTTAGCTCCAATCTAAAATCTAAAATCTAAAATTTTATTCCCCAGTCCCCAATAACTACTTATTAATTGTTTTGTAAATCAAGTTTTGAGTAGGATCAAGTTTGACATCTGTTACGCCTTTTTGGGCAAATACATAATCTTTGTTTTGCCATAAGGGAACGTAAGGAACATCTTTTAAAACTAGGTTTTGAATGTCAGTAAAGATTTTCTTTCTCGTTTCTGGGTTTTGTTCTTTACGTTGCTGATCAATGAGTTTATTCATTGTTTCACTGTAGTAAAATGATCCTTGGATTTGACTTCCACCATCTTCACAACCTTTAGCTTCTGATCCTTTTGCACAGGATAAAAATGGTTGTACATAATTATCTGGATCTAAAAAGTCTGGATACCAGTCTAGCAAAGCGATGGGATATGAACCTTTGGAAATTTCTTTGAAAAATGTTGCACCTTCTACGGTTTTAACTTCTAGTTGTAATATCCCATCCATTTTAGTATCAGCTAGGGATTTTAATGTCTGTGCTACTAAGCTACGAGTGGCGGAACTGGCGGGATACCAAACTTGAATTTGGGCGGGTTTTTCTTTGGAAAAACCTGCGGTAGTTAACAGCTTTTTCGCTTCTTCAATTTTACCATCACCATATTTGTCTTTAAATAATGGTTGGGAAACATTGAAGGTTGTGGGAATCATGCTATAAAGTGGATCTGCTTGACCATATAATACCCGTTCATTTAATAATGGACGATCAACCAGTGAGGCGATCGCACTTCTGACTTCTGGTTTATCTAATGGTTGTTGATTTCTATTCAACACCATATAACTAACTACACTACCTTGAGCAGTGAGAGCTTGCCATTGTCCGTTTTTTGCACCATCTTCTAAACTGCGAATTTGATCTGGTTGTAAAGATAAATAAGCAACATCAACTGCACCAGTTTTAAAAGCATTAAATAAATTTACTGGACTAGTTTGAATTTGCACATTAATACCTTTATTCGCTGGTTTTTCTCCCCAATATTTATCAAAAACATCCAATCTTAAAGAATCTGTACCGTACTGGGCTAATTTATAAGGACCAGTTCCTACAAAGGTATTAGGTTGAAATTTCCCCGCACCAAGTTCATAAGCTTTAGGTGAAACTGGACACACTCCAGAAAATGCTAACAATGAAGGAAAAGCCGCAAAGGGTTTTTTCAGTTTAATTGTAAGTTCATAGTCCCCTGTAGCTTTCACGGATTCAATTGTATCTGAAAGTAAAAAGGATGGTTTACCTTTATTTTCGATAAAACGCTGGATGCTAAATTCCATTGCTTTAGCGTTAAAAGGTGTATCATCGTGAAAAACTACTCCTTCTCGTAGGGGAATAGTGTATGTTAAACCATCTGCACTAACTTTAGGTAAAGCTGTAGCCAGTTGTGGTTTAATTTCCGTGCTTCCTGGTTCGTAAGTATATAGGCGATCGCTCATATTAAATACTAAACCCAAGGATGCTAACTCATAAGCATCAGCAGGATCAAGTGTTCTTGGCTTACCTGTTGTCCCTATAGTAATCCGTCCATCACCAGCAGGAGTATTCACCGCACCAGGGCTAGGTGGTGTAGTTGGTTGGGGACTAGGGGTACAGCTTACAGCCAGCAAGAAACATATAGAAAACAACGAGAGGAATTTTGTTACCCTACCCCACCGTCTTATGCTCCGGGAAAACCAAGTTATCAACATTAATTTTTCTAAAATCAGCAGTTAATCATTCTAATATATGTGTTATGTGTGTAAGCTGTTTTTTATATCAAAGATTTTCATCCTTGTAAAACTTGAGCAGCAGTCAACTTGAGTTCTGGAAATATGGGAGAAACTATCAAGCTGTCATTTTCATACACCTGCTCGTCATAAAAACCTTCTACCCATTCCAACACTGTCACCTTTTGAGTAATTGGATCAACAATCCAGTATTCAGGAATACCCCGCGCTGCATATTCGGATCTCTTGTAGCGATAATCACGATTAGCCTGATTAGGACTGACCACTTCAACAACTAACAATGGTGGTGGCATATCCATATACACCAATGAACGAGTAGTTCCTGCCATTGCAGCAGCTAATTCTTCAGAATAAACTACCAGATCAGGTACACGCACACCCACACTTCTACTATTTACAGCTATCTCAGCTTTCATCCGTAAACGAGAAGACGGGATACCTAATTGAGAAAAATATATCAATAGAAATATAGCTATTCGTTGATTTATATCACTTTCCGAAGGCATAGGAATTAATTCTCCATTTTCCAATTCATACAAAGCATCCGTACCATCGTCATAGTTGAGAAATTCCTCAAAGGTCATCTTTTTAGCAATTGCTACTGTCATTGCTTTTTCTCCCGTACTTAATATCTAATCCTGATAATGAAAACGACAAGCTACAATAATTATATTTTCTTCTAACACTTCATAAACCAGACGGTGTTCAGTGTTGATGCGCCTAGACCAATAACCTGATAAATTGGCTTTCAATGGCTCTGGTTTACCCATACCCTCAAACGGAGTTCGCAGAATTTCTTTAATCAGAGTGTTAATTCTTTTTAAGAGTTTTTTATCAGTATCTTGAAACCACAAATAATCACTCCATGCAGCTTCTGTAAATGTGAGTTTCATTCTTCAATTAAGTCTCGCTCAATAATATCACCTGCTTTTGCTGATTGAATTGAAGCAAGAAGATGCTTGGCGTTAACAGGATTTGACAGTAAATATAATGTTTCTTGCCATGATGAAAATTCCTCTAGAGAAATTAAAATGGCCTTGTTACCTTTGTTATTACAAATAATTGTTGGTTCTACATCTGCAATAACCCGATCTACCAAATTATCTAAGTCTTGACTTGCTTGCTGAGTAGTAATTGCATCCATTTTATCCTCCTTTATTTGTGAATTGATTAGTTACATGATTATTCAAATTTTAGCCTATAAAGCCTATAAATTTCAGGACTACAATAAAGGACGGTAATGTGTCAATCTTGTCTAGAATAATTTATGTGATTAATTTTATGTTATTTTTGTGTTATTTTTCTTATGTTATTTTTTAACAGGCGATCGCATATTAAAATCTCAATGGTATTTTATACAGAATAATGTATATTTAAAATGATTTAAGCTCGATCAGTGCCTTAGATGATAAATAATAACATGGTAAAGACGGATAGGGATATTCTAGCCACAAACTAGGTAATCACATCTATTCAGAAGCTTGCAAAGAGTTCCATCAATAGTTACACTTTTTAAAATATTCTCATTTTTGCTGATCGCCAAAACAACCACTTCCTGAAAGTCACGAACTCAGGGAATTAACTTGTGACAGCGAATAAGCGATAATAAACCACAGGCTGATCTGTGGTTAAACTCAAGACTGGCAATAACAAAAACTCAGAGAGACTTCTGGGTGGTAGTTTACCTCCCTCAGAACCTCAGTAAGAAAATTGCTTTGTAAACTAACTCTTCGAGGAGGAGCGTAGTCGATGGGACTACCCTGGTACCGAGTACATACAGTGGTTCTGAACGATCCAGGCCGACTGATTTCTGTACACTTGATGCACACAGCCCTAGTTGCTGGCTGGGCTGGTTCAATGGCACTTTATGAACTGGCTGTTTACGATCCCAGTGATCCAGTTCTCAACCCCATGTGGAGACAAGGGATGTTCGTACTTCCCTTTATGTCACGTTTAGGCGTAACCGAATCCTGGGGTGGTTGGAGCGTAACCGGTGGCACAGCAGTAGATCCCGGCTTCTGGTCTTTTGAAGGCGTTGCTGCTGCTCACATCGTTCTTTCTGGTTTATTATTCCTAGCAGCCGTTTGGCACTGGGTTTTCTGGGATTTAGAACTATTTAGAGATCCCCGCACAGGCGAACCCGCCTTAGACTTGCCAAAAATGTTTGGCATCCACCTGTTCTTATCTGGTTTACTTTGCTTTGGTTTCGGTGCTTTTCACTTAACCGGTTTATTTGGACCGGGAATGTGGGTTTCCGATGCTTATGGTATAACTGGTAGCATCCAACCAGTAGCACCAGAATGGGGACCAGCCGGGTTTAACCCCTTTAACCCCGGTGGTGTTGTAGCTCACCACATTGCTGCTGGTGTAGTTGGTATTATTGCTGGTTTATTCCACCTCACAGTTCGTCCTCCCGAAAGGCTCTACAAAGCCCTACGGATGGGTAACATTGAAACCGTACTTTCCAGCAGTATCGCTGCGGTATTCTTCGCTGCTTTCATAGTTGCTGGTACTATGTGGTACGGTAACGCAACCACCCCCATCGAACTGTTTGGACCTACCCGCTATCAGTGGGACCAAGGTTACTTCCGTCAAGAAATTGAACGCCGTGTGCAAAACAGTGTTGCTAACGGTGCAAGCTTGTCCGAGGCTTGGTCACAAATCCCTGAAAAATTGGCATTCTATGACTACGTAGGTAATAGCCCCGCTAAAGGTGGTTTATTCCGTACAGGTCCAATGGTTAAGGGTGATGGTATTGCCCAATCTTGGCAAGGTCACGCAGTTTTCACAGATGCAGAAGGACGCGAACTCACAGTACGTCGTCTACCTAACTTCTTTGAAACCTTCCCCGTAATTTTGACCGATAAAGATGGAGTTGTCCGCGCTGACATTCCTTTCCGTCGAGCAGAATCTAAATATAGCTTCGAGCAAACAGGCGTAACTGTTAGCTTCTACGGTGGTGATTTGAATGGTAAAACCTTTACAGATCCCGCTGATGTGAAGAGATTCGCTCGTAAAGCTCAAGGCGGCGAAATCTTTGAATTTGACCGCGAAACCTTAAACTCTGACGGTGTATTCCGTACATCTCCCAGAGGTTGGTTTACCTTTGGTCACGCTGTCTTTGCGCTGTTGTTCTTCTTTGGTCACCTCTGGCATGGTTCTAGAACCATCTACCGCGATGTATTCGCAGGTGTGGAAGCGGATCTAGAAGAACAAGTAGAGTGGGGTCTGTTCCAGAAAGTGGGTGACAAGACCACTCGGGTTCGTAAGGAAGCTTAAACAAGCATGAAGTAAGAAGTATGAAGTTTTATGACTTCATGCTTTTTACTCTGCTTGGTAAACTAAAATTACTGGCTGGATAGGCAGGAAATCCTAATATGGAAAGCGTTGCATACATTTTGATTTTGACCCTAGCAATAGGTGTTCTCTTTTTTGCGATCGCATTTCGCGAACCTCCCCGCTTTGAGAGAAAAGAGAAAGACTAAGAAGTTAAAGACTGTCAGCGGTTAGCTATCAGCTATCTCAGACTTAACACTTTTTTAAGCAAGATTCAAATCCGTTGCTGCATATTATTTATGTGGCAACGGATAATATTTTGATATAGTGCTGACTGCTGACCCCTAACTTGCAAAAAGTGAAAAAAATTTTGGGATATGATATAATATCATATCTGGAAGATAATATGTGTGAACCTAGCTCTTCTGCGCTAGGATTAACAAGGATGTAAGTGTAGACTTATTTAAAAGCCCTCGCATATACATCATTAATTGTGACAAAAACTTACGGAGACTAGAACCAGGAACAAAACAGCATGGTCAATCAGAATTTAACCGCTACAGAAATTGGATTTACTCACGAAGATTTCGCTGCTCTACTTGATAAGTACGATTATCACTTCAGCCCTGGTGATATAGTACCAGGTACAGTGTTTAGTATAGAGCCGCGCGGCGCTCTGATTGACATTGGTGCTAAAACAGCAGCATACATACCTATACAGGAAATGTCTATTAACCGGGTTGATGCCCCGGAAGAAGTCTTACAATCAAACGAAACACGGGAATTTTTCATCCTCACTGATGAAAACGAAGATGGTCAGTTAACCCTGTCCATTCGTCGTATTGAATACATGAGAGCATGGGAAAGAGTACGGCAATTACAGGCAGAAGATGCTACTGTACGTTCTGGTGTGTTTGCTACTAATCGTGGTGGCGCATTGGTACGAATTGAGGGACTACGCGGCTTTATCCCCGGTTCTCACATTAGTACCCGTAAACCAAAAGAAGAATTGGTAGGGGAAGAATTACCCTTAAAATTCTTAGAAGTAGATGAAGAGCGTAACCGCTTAGTTCTCTCCCATCGTCGGGCGCTGGTTGAGCGCAAGATGAACCGTTTGGAAGTGGGAGAAGTAGTAATTGGTACTGTTCGCGGTATCAAACCCTACGGTGCATTTATTGACATCGGCGGTGTTAGCGGACTACTCCACATTTCTGAGATTTCCCACGAGCATATTGACACACCTCACAGCGTCTTCAATGTCAATGATGAATTAAAAGTCATGATCATTGATTTGGATGCAGAAAGAGGACGCATTTCGCTGTCTACCAAGCAGTTAGAACCAGAACCCGGTGACATGATCAAGAACCGCGATTTGGTCTATGATAAGGCTGAAGAAATGGCAGCTAAGTATAGGGAACAAATGTTAGCTAAACAGCAAGGTATAGCTGTTGCACCAGCGGAAGCAGCAGAAGCTGCACCAATTGAAGGAGTAGAAGCTATAGCTGAAGCAGAAATTCCACCAGTAATTGAAGTTGAAGAAGAAATTCCAGCAGCTATTGAAGAGTAATATAACTGTAGTTGTGATTATTTACAACAAAGTATTAATAAAGAGGGAATATCCCTCTTTTTTTATTTATGGTAATTGGTGATTGGTGATTGGTGACTGGTGATTGGGAAAATACAAATAATTTCCCCCATCTCCCCTGACTCCTAACTCCTGACTCCTGACTCCTTGATCTCCTTCTAATATGATAACTATCAAATGTGGTGACATCACCTTTTCTCATATTCAAGCGATTTTATTTGACAAAAATGGCACATTAGAAGACTCAGAAACCTATTTGCGATCGCTCGGACAAAAAGCAGCACGGATCATAGACGCGCAAATTCCCGGTATTGGCGAACCATTATTAATGGCTTTTGGTATTAATGGCAATATTTTAGATCCTGCTGGTTTAATGTCTGTAGCTAGTCGCAAAGAAACAGAAGTAGCTGCTGCTGCATACATAGCTGAAACTGGAAGAGGGTGGTTTGAATCTTTGAAAATTGCTCGTCAAGCCTTAGCAGAAGCTGATCATTATGTGAGTCAAACTCCCGCACCTCTTTTCCCAGGTGTCTTGGATGTTTTAAGATCACTATCAGCAACAGGATTAAAACTGGGTATTCTGTCAGCCGCAACCACTGGGGAAGTGCAGAAATTTGTCATCACTCATCATCTCAGAGATTATCTGCAATTAGAAATGGGAGTTGATGAAGGTCCGAGTAAACCAGATCCGATTTTATTCTTACAAGCTTGTCAAAGTTTAGGCATACCACCGGGAGCTACTTTGATGGTAGGCGATTCAGTGGGTGATATGCAAATGGCGCGTCATGCTAAAGCTGCCGGTTGTATTGGTATTACTTGGGTTAATAATACAGATAATGTTAAAGGTGCAGATGTGGTAATTAATCAACTTGATGAAATTCAGATTTTAGAAGCATAGAAAATCAAAAGTCAGGAGTCAGTCGTAGGGGCAACCCCCTGTGGTTGCCCTCTTGAGTCAGGAGTCAGAAGTCAGAATTATTTTAAAATCAAACATAATTAAAATAAAAAGTACCTTTGTGCCATCGGTAAAACCGTCGCTGGTTCACAGGTTAATAATTCCCCATCTGCACGAACTTCATAAGTTTCTGGATCTACTTCAATTTGCGGTAAAGCATCATTTAATTTCATATCTCGCTTAGTAATTTGCCGAGTTCCCGAAACCGCAACAATTGATTTTTTCAATCCTAACATTTGCGGAATTTCTCTTTCTAAACCGACTTGAGAAACAAACGTTAATGATGTTGCATGACGCGCACCAGCAAAACTGCCAAACATAGGACGAGTATGAACAGGTTGAGGTGTGGGAATACTAGCATTAGCATCACCCATTTGTGACCAAGCAATCATTCCCCCTTTAATAACTATTTCTGGTTTGACACCAAAAAACGCAGGTTGCCATAAACATAAATCAGCAATTTTACCTTCTTCCACAGAACCAACATAGTCAGCAATACCATGTGTAATTGCTGGGTTGATTGTGTATTTTGCAACATATCTTTTAGCGCGGAAATTGTCTGACCTCTCCCCCAACCCCTCTCCTACAAGGCGAGGGGAGAGTGTTCCCCGTTGAACTTTCATTTTATGGGCAGTTTGCCAAGTTCTAATGATTACCTCTCCTACTCTTCCCATTGCTTGAGAATCGGAAGCAATCATACTAAATGCGCCTAAATCGTGTAAAATATCTTCAGCGGCGATAGTTTCTCGACGAATACGCGATTCAGCAAACGCTACATCTTCGGGAATATTAGGATCTAAATGATGACACACCATTAACATATCTAGGTGTTCATCTAAGGTATTAACTGTATAGGGACGGGTGGGGTTGGTTGAAGATGGTAAAACGTTGGTTTGTCCACAAACTTTAATAATATCCGGTGCGTGTCCTCCCCCAGCGCCTTCGGTATGGTAGGTGTGAATAGCACGATGTTTAAAAGCAGCGATGGTATCTTCTACAAAACCGGCTTCGTTTAATGTATCGGTGTGAATTGCTACTTGTACATCATATTCATCGGCAATGGTTAAACAAGTATCAATAGTTGCAGGGTTTGTTCCCCAATCTTCATGAAGTTTTAACCCTATTACCCCGGCTTCTATTTGTTCTCTTAGTGCTTGGGGTTGACTGGTGTTACCTTTTCCTAAAAATCCCAAGTTGACAGGGAAAGCGTCAGCAGCTTGCAGCATTCGGTAAATATTCCATGGTCCTGGTGTGCAAGTTGTGGCATTTGTTCCTGTAGCGGGTCCTGTTCCTCCACCGATCATGGTTGTGATACCGGAGGCGATCGCTACTTCTATTTGTTGAGGACAAATAAAATGGATATGGGTATCTATTCCCCCTGCTGTTAGTATCATTCCTTCACCGGCTAAAGCTTCTGTTCCCGGTCCAATAATAATATCTATATTATCTTGAATATAGGGATTTCCGGCTTTACCAATTTTGTGAATTTTGCCGTTTTTAATGCCGATATCTGCTTTAATAATACCCCACCAATCGAGAATCAAAGCATTAGTAATAACTAAATCTACAGCACCATCGGCGTTAGAAATTGGAGATTGTCCCATACCATCTCTAATTACTTTACCACCTCCAAATTTCACTTCGTCGCCGTAGGTGGTAAAGTCTCTTTCTACTTCTATAAATAGTTCGGTGTCTGCTAGTCTAATTTTGTCGCCTACTGTTGGTCCGTAGGTGTCGGCGTAGGCGCGGCGGTTCATTTTGTAGGGCATTTTTTTTATCCTTTTTTTATCACGCAGAGGCGCAGAGGCGCAGAGAGAGAATTTAGAGTTTTCCGTTTATTTTGTTGTTGAATCCGTAAATTTGGCGTGTACCAACTAGGGGAATAAGGGTGATTTCTTTTTCGTCTCCTGGTTCAAATCTTACTGCTGTTCCTGCGGGGATGTCTAATCTCATTCCGCGTGCTTTTTCTCTGTCAAAGTGTAGGGCGTTGTTGACTTCGTAAAAGTGAAAGTGTGAACCAATTTGTATGGGTCTGTCTCCTGTGTTTGCTACTATTAATTTGGTGGTGGGACGATTTGCGTTGAGTTCGATTTCTGCATTTGGGGTGATGATTTCTCCGGGGATCATAGATTTATTTCCTTTGCGTCTTTGCGTCTTTACGTGAGAATTATCTAATCGGATTATGCACAGTTACTAACTTAGTTCCATCAGGAAATGTTGCTTCTACCTGTACTTCATGAATCATTTCTGGTACACCTTCCATCACATCATCTCGTGTTAATAAAGTTGTTCCATAACTCATTAATTCTGCTACGGTTTGTCCATCTCTTGCACCTTCTAAAATAGCAGCGGAAATAAAAGCTACCGCTTCAGGATAATTTAATTTCAATCCTCTATTTTTTCTTCTTTCAGCTACCAAAGCAGCAGTAAATATTAATAATTTATCTTTTTCTTGCGGTGTAAGTTGCATTGTTTTTTCCTATATATTTCTTCTTATTTTTTATCCTTTAGTTAATAGCTGATAGCTGATAACTGATAGCTGACGGCTGAATGCTTTTTCAAATCTGCCAAACTCTAGGTATACAATTACCACGATTTAACAACGATATTCGTAAATTTTGCCAAATATTTGTAAACCAATTTCTTGCTTCAGATGTAGAATTACCACGATATCGACACAAAAATCCATGTTCTAAACGAGTTACCCCAGCATCAGAGTTATTGATAGAGTTGTGAATAATTAAAGAACGTGCTTGTTGAATAATTTCCTGTGATATGGGAACCCCAACGCACACGAAACTACCAACAACAGGGTTTCCCGCTAAACCGTGGGGACTGTGAAATACTTCTTCCCTACCGGGTAAATATTGTCTATCAATCCACAATGGTTTATTATTTTGCCATATTTCTGTGTGCGATCGCATTTCTCCCTGTACAAATTTTTCTCCTCGCGCACTTCTACCAAATCTCGTAATTTCCCACCCTAAAAAACTACTTCCTGTAGCTAATTCTACCTTTAAATCCTGCCGATAAATCGCACCATTAAATAAAATTGTTTCTTGGGGTAAATATTCTAAA
The DNA here is from genome assembly GCF_015207205.1 of Sphaerospermopsis sp. LEGE 08334. Lineage (NCBI taxonomy): Bacteria > Bacillati > Cyanobacteriota > Cyanophyceae > Nostocales > Aphanizomenonaceae > Sphaerospermopsis > Sphaerospermopsis sp. LEGE 08334. The sequence continues at coordinate 99,496 of NZ_JADEXH010000016.1, forward strand.
CAAGCACCAGCATCAACTTGAATATTCACTGTTTGCCGTGCTTGTAACCCGTTGCTACGATAGATTTTACCAGCAGCAGCAGTAGTAATTAAAACTTGTGTATCTGGTTGTAAATGAATTTGGGAAGATAGGCGATCGCCTCCCACTACACCCCCAGCAGTATGTAAAATCACACTATGACATATTTTTTCACCCTCTGGATAAAAAGGACGTTGAATTTTTAAAGGTGCTTGGTTGTAGTCGTAAATTAATTGTGTAGAATCTTGGCGTTTAGCATAGACTAAATGAAGTTTACCATGCCAACTTTTATTTATTGGGGTATCTATTTGGGTGTTAGGTGTCATTTATTTATAGAGCAATTTTTACTTGTTAAGTTTGTACAATTTTAGGCAACAATATAATTATATACCCCTAATGTATCCATCTACCAAAAACTATGACAGCTAAAGTAATCAGTGTTTGCAACCTCAAAGGTGGAGTTGGCAAAACTACCATCGTCATGGCCTTAGCAGAATATTTAGCCGGCGATACAATGTATGGTAAACGGATACTCGCTATTGACTTAGATCCCCAGAGTAACCTCACCAGCGCCATGATGTCAGAAGAAGATTGGGAATGGCAATATAATCAAAAAGGATTGACTTTACCCTTTCTTTTAAAAAACGCCGATTACTTTTTAGAAAAGGGTAATAGTGAAAAATTCATAGTTAAAGAAAACGTTTCCAATCTCAGAAATAAAAACTCTTTTAATTGTCTACATCTAATTCCTAGTAGTCCCCGATTATTTGAAGTTCAGGAATATTTACCAGCCAATGCAGTGGCAATTTTACATAACATTATCAATCCTTTAATAGAAAAATACGATTACATTTTAATAGATTGTCCGCCTAGTATTAATAATGTAATTAAAAGTGCATTTTTTGCTAGTGATTTTTGTTTAATTCCTTGTGTACCTAGCCGGATGTCAATTCATGGTTTAGAACTTTTATTAGAACAAATTACCCAATTTAAAAAAGATTATGACCATAAAATTAGTCCCATTGGTACTTTAATTTCCCGTTATAACTGCACTGTTTCTCAAACCCACAACTTGAATTTTATTATTGTGAATCCTTTCTTTCCACCAACTTTTGCCACAAGAATACCAGAAAGATCAAAAATAGCTGAAGGTTTGGATTTTAATCATCAATTAACCTATAAACAAAAATATGGTGATGCCCATAAAGTCATGATAGAATTAGCTAAAGAATTTATGAACAGAGTTGATAATAGTGTGATGTATACACCACTCATGGCTAGTTTATTGTAGGTAATAAAATAGGGTGCTTCATCATAATTCAGGTGAGGCGATAATATCCCCGACTCTGAGATAAATTTATCATTTATGGACACAATAAATAACAGAAGTCGGGAATCTGGATCTAATTAACTTAGATACTACCTACACTACTAAATCATACAAAACATAATTAATTATTAAGTTTTTTAGATATATTTACAGATTTACAAAATTTATCCGTTGCATATTAAACTTATGTTAATGTGTAATCATTAAAACAAATCCGATAACTGCATTATGGTAAACATAATAAACATAATCAATACTAGCATCTTATCTTCCATCACAGATACAGTTTCCCAAAGTTGGCAAAATACAAAAAACTTTGTCACAGACACAACAGGAAAAACAGTTAATACACTGACAGAAGTTACTAATAAATCATTAAATAGCTTGTCAGAAACAGCAGAAAAAACAAATCAATCTTTAACTGAAACCGTCAAAGGTGTAGCAACTACAGTTAGTGATTCTACAGGAAAAGTAGTTAATAAAATAACGGAAACAGTAACTCAAGCTAAAGATAATTTCACTACAACTACATCCAGTGTAATTGATAATGTCAATGAAGTAAAAAACCAAGCTGTTGACAGTATTACTGAAACTGCTAAACAAGCAGGAAATTTAACTAATTCAGTTTCTAGCGCAATGGAAAGTGCTATTGATAACTTTTTCAATCATCAATGGGATGCTATGACAACTTGGATTAATAATCATCCTACACTTTCTTGGATAATGAAATTATTAACGTTAGCAGTTAATCATCCTGTTATTACTGCTTTCATGATATTTTTAGGTATTTATATAATCTGGAAAATCTTTCAATTATTTAGTAAAATATTGGATCAAGGTTTGTTATTTACCTTGAAAACTCCTCTCAAGTTAATTTATGCAATGTTTTCTTTTGGGTTTAAGAAGATATCTAAGTTATTATTTTCTGGGTTAAAAATTAGAAAATCAGAAGATAATAGTTTGATATTGAATAATGCAATTGCTGATAATATCAGTTTAGATACAAAGCAAGAAATAACAAAGCTGTTGATGAGATTGGAAGCTGTGAGAAAAGAAGAAAATGAGATTTTAGAAAATCTGACTGCACTCTTAGCAGAAAATAAGTAAGATTTTATTTCTTTCTTAACTAAGAAATTAACCAATTTTCTAACTGTAAATCTTTAACTCTAGTTAAATCAGAATTATGAGAAACTATAATTAAATTATGAACCATAGCAGTAGCAGCTATCAAAATATCTGCATCCTGAATAATTTTACCTTTATTAGTTAAATCAGCATGAATTTCTGATGCTTTTTGAAAAATCCTTAAATCATCTAAAAATAAAACAGGATAATCTTGACAGAATTGTGCAAACAAGGCTAATTTTTTAGTGGCATTGCTTCTTAAAAGTCCTCTTTGTACTTCATAATAAGTTATACCACTTATAGCAATCAATTCACCTCGACGACGCATTTCTGTAATTTTTAATGCGACTTGTAAATTTTGCTTGAGCGATGCAGAAACAATATTTGTATCTAATAAATAACCCATTTAACTACCACGCTTTACAGATTCATCAAAAATTTGCATTTGTTCTGGAGTAAGATCATTCAGCATTCCTGAGACTAAATGTAAGGATAAAATACTTTTAATTCGTTTAGTTAATGATTCTTCGGAAATGCTGTTGACATCAGGGACAGATGCTGGATCGAAGTTATGATTGATGTTGTCAATCATTTCCTGTCTATTGAGATTTTCTAGGTAAAGAGGATTATTGTCAATTAAGTTGTTAACAATTGCAGTTAATTTTTGATAATTGGATTGTTGGTTAATACTTTGAGTCATGGTTTAATCTCCTGAAAATTATATGGTTTTTGGATAAGATATATCATCATTATAACATTGATAATATGTTTGATAGTCCAATTGATTAACTTTCGTGTGACTGTGAATTGATAGAAATCAAAATATTTCTATACAGCACCTTTTTTGATCATTTCAAATCCATAAACATAGATATCAGCAACTTTATATCTTTTTTCTCTTTCTCGCCATGCAATCACACCAATTTCATTTAAAAAAGAAGCAAATTCTTCAAATTCTGCTATATTTTGTGCTGATTTTTCCCATAGAGTAGATAATTCTTCTTTAGCTAAAAAAGCTGATTGTTGTTTGAGAGAATCAAAAAATCGAGTAAGATGAGGATATTCTTCTTTAATTTCATCACATCGTTGTTTTGAGGCTTTCTGCAATCCAATTTCTAAAGACTTACTGCGTAATAAACGATCTGTTGGTGTTTGAATTGATGATTTACCTTGATAACTTAATTCTTGCTCTTTTGCACCTGCTAATAAAATGCTTAAACTGCGAGGAAAGGTAGTACCACTAGAATCGGTTAATCTTGCATGAACCCATCGAGATACATATTTAGCTTTGTCTCCTTTTCTCCGACGACTTCCCCAAAGTAATTCTAAGGCTTTATCAATTATTTCTTCACTAGCTTGATCTATACTTTCCACAGCAATAGGAGAAAACCTATCTACCAAATTCTTAAAATCAGGTGATTGTATTACTTGACGCAAAGCTAATCTTAAAAAATCAACCCTATTCCATTGTAAAATCAGATCACGTCCAGTAAAATGACTCTTATTATCAAAAATTAAACGATTCCATATATCCTCTCTCAAGAAAATTTTAAATCTAATTTCTGTTAATCTGTTAGCATCACAAGATTGAACTAACTGGAATAATCCCGATAATGCAGATTGTCTTACTTCTCCCGCTTCAGAAAAATCTTCATCTAAATCATCATAAAGAAACCAAATTTTCTGAGATTTATTTTTATATTCTTCATGAACAATAATGTTGATAGCATCTTTAACTATCAGCCGTAGTTCAGATGTAGATAATTCTAACAAAGCATTAGTATTTTCAGCTTGCCATAGTTCTGGATGTAGATTATTAAAAAGTGATTTGATAGGAGTAAATTTTTCGCCTTTCTTTCCTTTAGGGAAGGTAAATAAATTTTCTTGATAACATCTGAGTAATAAATAAGCTCGCCAAAATGCTTCCCAAGTGCCACTATTTTCCTGTAAACGCTGATGAATAATCTGAAAGTCATCACGAGATGGACGACTTTCTTTAAATCTCCCATGTGCTGATATAAATATAGTGTTATCTAATCTACCACGAGCTAGTTTTTTAGCAAAATTTTCATGTTTAAGAAATAGCCAGTATAATGCAGTTTTACCTGTTCCTTTTCTTCCTCGAATTAAACAAGTTGCATGATCTAAGAATTTATCAAAATCATTTGTACGCTGAAATAGTAAGCTTAAATCCTGTCTTTGATCCGCAGCATTTACTTCAGGAAAGTGTAAACTTTCAATAATTTTCCAGCGTGTTTCTGAATTGGTTAAAATATTTGTTCTTTCAATTTCGTCGGTTTCTTCATCAATCAAATTGACAATTTTATTATAGTAATCCAGGAAAGAACTAACAGGGTAATAATCAGCTAAAGAAATAGTTGTAAGATAGGGAATTACCAAAGGTTCTGGTATTTCTAATTGGTCATTATCATCTATTTCAGATTCTTCATCTGTGGCTATTTTAATTTCATTTACAAATGATTGATAAATTTCATTTACTTTATCAGGTTTTGTAACGTCAGGAACAGGAGAAAAAACAAAGTTGATGGATAGATTTTCTAAGGTATTTAGTGAATTTAATAGTAATTTTATACCTTGTTTATTTTGTTCATTAGGGAAAAGAAATATAATTGCTTCGTCAGCAGCTTGAATTAATGATAAAGCACCCCATTGATTAATTCCGGTGCGAGAATCAATTAATATCACATCAGGTTTTAACTGTTCATAAATTTCTCGTTTGAAAACAGACCATAAATTTTCATTACCATCAATAACAGTATTAGCATGGAGATCATCAACCTTAGAAATATAATCAAGACTAAGACAACCAGCAGGAACAACAAATAATCTTCCCGTAGCATTTGGTATTCTCACTTCACCAAATATGTGAGTAATTAAAATACTTGGATCTACGCCTTCTGGTAAATAGGAACGCTCATAAAAATAGTCAACAATTCCATATTTTGGCTGTGGGTTGAGGTTAAATGCTGTACTTAATCCTGGTGCTTCTAAATCTAAATCTACAGCTACAACTTTACGCCCTCTTAATGCTAAAATCCAAGCTACATGAGTTAATGCTGTAGTGCGTCCTACTCCACCTTTAAAAGAATAAAATGTAACTGTTCTAGGTAAACTAGGTTGACGTTGAGGTAAATTTAATTGATTTTGTGGGTTTGCTGCTTGGATAGCTAAATCTTGCCAGGTTTGGATTAAAGTTATATCAGAAATTTCTGGCGGTGAAATATTAAGTGAATCTGCTTCTTGAGGTGTATATAGAGATAGAAAACCAGGAGATAAATGAGGAACTTGTGATTTAAGTAAATTAAAAATTTGTTCTTTACGCTGGGGAATAGATAAACTCAAAAAAGCATTACTGACAATAGTTAAATTTAATAAGCCTGATGTAGAAATATTGATATCAACCCATTCCTGGGAGTTATGTACATATTGATTTACGATTTCCTGCTTGAGTAAAAACTGCCAATTTTCCTGCATTTCATCACCTCTTTAAAGTAGATTTTACGATAAATTGCTTATTTATTCTTAGTTTCCTCCTCTCTGCGTCCTCTGCGCCTCTGCGTGACATAAAAAAAACAGCCGCCCCCCAACGGAAGCGGCCATTATTCAAACTAAAAACCGATATTAGTAATCGAAATCTCCGCCACCCATACCAGCACCAGCAGCAGGAGCAGCATCTTTAGGTTCAGGCTTATCAACAACAATACATTCAGTTGTCAACACCATACCTGCGATAGAAGCAGCATTTTGCAATGCAGAACGAGTTACCTTAGCAGGGTCAACAATACCAGCTTCCAACATATCAACAAATTCGTTGCTAGAAGCATTGAAACCAATGTTGAAATCTTTCTCTTTCACTCTTTCAGCAATTACAGCGCCGTTTTGACCAGCGTTTTCTGCAATTCTCTTCAGAGGAGCAGGTAAAGCACGAGCAACGATTAAAGCACCAGTTAACTCTTCATTAGCCAAGTTGCTGTTAGCCCAAGTTTCCAACTGAGGAGCAAGGTGAGCTAAGGTTGTACCACCACCAGGAACAATACCTTCTTCTACAGCAGCTTTGGTAGCGTTGATAGCGTCTTCCAAGCGCAGCTTCTTGTCCTTCATTTCGGTTTCGGTTGCTGCACCAACTTTGATTACAGCTACACCACCGGACAATTTAGCCAAACGCTCTTGTAATTTTTCCTTGTCATAGGAAGATTCGGTTTCTTCCATCTGACGGCGGATTTGTTCGCAACGAGCTTTAACACCAGCTTCGTTACCTTCAGCCACAATGGTGGTGCTGTCTTTGGTGATGGTGATGCGGCGAGCTTTACCTAAACCATCTAACTTGGTGCTTTCTAACTTCAGACCAGCATCTTCAGTGATAACTTGACCACCGGTGAGAACGGCGATATCTTCTAACATCGCTTTACGGCGATCGCCAAAACCAGGAGCTTTTACAGCAGCAACGTTGAGTACACCGCGTAAACGGTTAACAACCAAGGTTGCTAAAGCTTCTTTTTCGATATCTTCAGCGATAATAACCAGGGGTTTACCTTGACGTGCAACTTGCTCAAGTACAGGTACTAAATCTTGTACCAAAGCAATTTTCTTGTCGGTGAGCAGAATGTAAGGATCATCAAAAATCGCTTCCATCCGTTCTGCATCGGTAGCGAAGTAAGGGGAAATATAACCCTTGTCAAAACGCATACCTTCGGTAATTTCTAATTCGGTGGTCATGGACTTTCCTTCTTCCAAGGAAATTACACCTTCTTTACCCACCTTATCCATAGCTTGGGCGATCATGCTGCCGACTTCATCATCGTTACCAGCAGAGATAGCACCAACTTGAGCGATCGCCTTAGAATCTTCAACCTGACGAGCGTGTTCAGCAATTTTTTCTACTAGGAAAGCAGTAGCTTTATCAATACCGCGCTTCAACAGAATCGCATTAGCGCCAGCAGCTACGTTCCGTAAACCTTCTTTAACAATTGCATGAGCCAAAACGGTAGCGGTGGTAGTACCATCACCAGCAGCATCATTAGTTTTGGAAGCAGCTTGACGAATCAAAGAAACGCCAGTGTTTTCAATATGGTCTTCTAATTCAATTTCTTTAGCAATAGTTACACCATCATTAACGATTTGTGGTGCGCCAAATTTCTTCTCTAAAACTACGTTACGACCTTTGGGACCAAGGGTGACAGCAACAGCTTCAGCCAGAATATCAATACCACGCTCAAGGGCGCGACGGGCGTTTTCGTTGTAAATAATGCGCTTTGCCATAATCTGTATAATTCTGGAATTGGTTATTTGTTGGTTGTCAATTTTCTGTTTTCAGTTTTGAGGTGGGGTGTGATTTGATATCAATCCAAAATCCAAAATCCAAAATCCAAAATCCAAATTTTGACTTTTGACCTTTGACTTTTGAATTGTTTGACCCCTCATCACTCAATTAGCTGACTACTGCTAGAATGTCTTTCTCAGAAAGCAATACATATTCGTCAGTGCCGAGCTTAACGTCAGTGCCAGCGTACTTGGAGTACAGCACTTTATCACCGACTTTAATTTCCAATTCTTGACGGCTACCGTCATCATTCCGCTTGCCAGGTCCAAGGGCTACTACTTCACCTACTTGGGGTTTTTCCTTAGCGGTGTCGGGCAAATATAGACCACCTGCGGTCTTTTCTTCAGCGGCGGTCACTTTTACAAAAACGCGATCGCCTAAAGGTTTAACTGTGGATACGCTTAGAGATACAGCTGCCATAATTTTTTTCTCCAGAGTTAGCACTCTCAACTCCTGAGTGCTAATCTACCGAAAATCAACAACAAATGGCAACAATCTTTTCTGTACGGGTTTCCGA